>NZ_JBEXKB010000009.1:0-198759 GCF_040609455.1 Kitasatospora sp. NPDC004669 | reverse complement strand
GAGCTGGTCGAGCGCACCGGCAAGCGCCGGGTGGGCCTGTTCGGCCTGTCCTTCAGCCGGGTGAGAGCCGCAGCCCGGTCGGCGACCGAGGACGCCTCGCCCCGGGCGGCCGCCACCCTGGCGGTCAGCTCCCGCTGCTCGGCGTCCAGCGCCTGCAGTCGGTCGGTGAGGACGGCGGCGCGCTCCTTGGCCTCGTGCAGCTCGTCCAGGCGGCGGGCGCGGTCCTGCGCCAGCCGGCCGATCTCCCGCTCGACCCGGCCGAGCGTCTCCGCCTCGTGCAGTGCCTCGCGGTGCTCGCACTCCAGCCCGGCCAGGGACTGCGCGAGCACGTCCGTACCGTCCGGCCCGGCCGCCCCGGCGGCGGTCGCCTCGCGCACCCGCAGCGCGGTCAGAGCCTGGTCGGCCGCCGTCCAGGCCTGCTCGGCGGCGGCCTGGGCCCGCCGGGACCGCTCCTCGTCCTCGGCGCTCACCCGGCTGCCGGCGGCGGCCTCGGCGGGCGCCGGATGCTCGGGCGAACCGCAGACCCGGCAGGCCTCGCCCACCTGCAGCTGCTCGGCCAGCTCGGCGGCCATCCCGGCCAGCCGGCGGTCCCGCAGGTCCAGGCTGTGCTCGCGGGCGTCCAACGCGGCGGTGCGCAGCGCGACGACCCGCGGCTCGGCGTCCGTGATCTCGGCCCGCAGGGCGTCGCGCTCCCGGGCAGCGACCAGTCGGCCGGCCAACTCGGTGCGCTGACCGTCCAGTTGCTCGACCCGGGCGCTCGCCGCCTGGGCCCGGGACTGCCGCTCCTCCAACCGGCCCAGCTCGCCGTCGAATTCGGCCAGCCAGTCCTCGGCCTCCTCGGCCAGCTCCTCGACGGCGCTCCGCTCCTGCGCCAAGGCGCGCTGCTCACGGGCGAGTTCGGCGCAGCGCCGCTCCTCCGCCCGGGCCGCCTCCAGCCGGACCACCTCGGCCCGCAGCCGCAGCTCGGCCTCGGCCAACTCGGCGGGGCCCGCCTCGGCGTCGGCCCCGGTTCCGCCTTCGGCGAGCCTGCGGCCCTCGGGGCCGGAGCGGGCCAGCGCCTCCCGGCGCCGCTGCTCCGCCTCCCGCGCGCGCCCGAGCGCCTCGGCCGCGTTGTCCCGCAGCCGCAGCGCTGACTCCACCCCGACGGCCTCCTGCGCGGCCGCCAGCCGCTGCCGGTCCCGCGCCGCGGCGGGTTCGAACCCGGCCAGCCGTTCGGCCTCGACCAGTGCCTCCCGGTGTCGACGCTGCCGCCCGGCCAACTCCTCGGCGGCCTCCCGGCTGTGCTGGGCCAGCCGCTGCGCAGCCTCCGCGCCCGCGAGCGCGGCCTCGGCGACGGTGAACTGCTCGGCCGCGCCGCTGCGCAGCACCGCCGCCCAGCCGAGCACCCCGGCGGTCAGGTCGGCGTCGCCGTCCTCGGCCGGCACCCAGCCCTCGGCGGGCTCGGCGTCGGGCCCGGCCGCCTGCTCGGCCTTGCTGGCGAGGTCGCGCAGGCGGCGCCGACCGGCCTGGACGGCGGCCTCCTGGGCGCGCCGCTGATCGGCGAGCCAGGACTCGACCTGCCCGTACCGCTCGGTGTCGAACAGCCGTCGCAGCAGCTTGCCGCGCTCCTCCGAGTCGGCCTTGAGGAAGTGGGCGAAGTCACCCTGCGGCAGCAGCACCACCTGGCAGAACTGCTCCCGGCTTATGCCGATCAGCCGGTGGATCTCCTCCCCGGCCTCCTGGTGCGACTTGCTGAGCGGCCGCCAGCCGGGCGTGCCGTCGCCCCCGTCGGCCGTCCACTCGCGCAGCAGGGTCTGCGGCCGTTCGACCGTGGTGCCGGCGCCGACCTTCTTCGGCCGGCGCTGCTCGGGCAGCCGGGTGATCTGCAGCCGCCGCCCGCCGAGCGTCAGCTCCAGCTGCACCTGGGTCAGCTGTTTCGGGTCGGCGTGGTCGCTGCGCAGCCGGTTGGCCCGGCGGGCGTTCGGCGTCTCTCCGTAGAAGGCGAAGCAGACCGCGTCCAGCACGCTGCTCTTGCCCGCGCCGGTCGCACCGCGCAGCAGGAACAGCCCGCCGGCGGCGAGCGCGTCGAAGTCCACCGTCTCGCTGCCCGCGAACGGGCCGAAGGCGGTGACGGTGAGCCTGTGCAGCCTCATCGGGGCAGGTCCGCCTTCCGGTCGGTGGTCTGCCGGACGCGCTCGAAGCCCTCACGCAGCCAGCCGAGCTCGTCCGGCTCCGGCTCGGCGCCGGGGCGGACGTGCCGCAGGAAGCCCTCGGCGATCTCCAGGTCGTCCCGGCCGCTGACCCTGGCCGCGTACGACTCGGACGGCCCGGCCTCGCTCTCCTCGGGGTCGAACAGCAGCTGGAGGGTGTGCGGGAAGCGGCGGCGCAGCTTCTCCATCGGCTCGCTCGGGCGGGCCGCGTCGGTGAGCGTGGCCTGCACCCAGGACCGCTCGTGCTCGGTGTACCCCTCGTCGGTGAGGAGCGCGTCGAGCGTGTCGCGCAGGGTGGCGAGCGGGCGGGGCTGCGGGCAGTCGATCCGCTCGGCGGCCACCGAGCCGTCGGCCGCGAGGTCGACCAGCCACATGGTCTTGCGCTGGCGCACCTCGGAGAAGGAGTAGGCGAGCGGCGAGCCGCTGTAGCGCAGGTGCGGGGCGAGGGTCTGGCAGCCGTGCAAGTGGCCGAGCGCGGCGTAGTGCACCCCGTCGAACACCGAGGCCGGCACGGAGGCGACCCCGCCGACCGCGATGTCCCGCTCGCTGTCGCTCGGCGTGCCGCCGGTGACGAAGGCGTGGGCCAGCGCCACGGCCCTGGTCCCCTCCGGGCGCGCCGCCAGATCGGCCCGGACCTGGTCCATCGCCGCGCCGAGCACCGCCGCGTGCCCGCCCTTGGCCAGCCCGAACCGCTCGCGCACCAGCGTCGGCTCCAGGTACGGCAGCCCGTACACCGCCACCGGCCCGTGCTCGTCCGCCAGCAGTACGGGCTCGGCGCACTCGCCCGGATCGGTCCGCAGATGGATCCCGGCACGCCCGATCAGCCCGGCGCCGACCCCGAGGCGGCGGGCCGAGTCGTGGTTCCCGCTGATGAACACCGTCGGCACCCCGAGGTCCGCCAGCCGGTGCAGCACGTCGTCGAACAGCGCGACCGCCTCCAGGCCCGGCAGCGCCCGGTCGTACACATCCCCGGCGACCAGCACGGCGTCCACGCCCTCGGACCGGACCACTGCCACCAGGTGGTCCAGGAAGTCGCGCTGGGCGTCGTGCAGGCTCTCCCGGTGGAACGAGCGCCCGAGATGCCAGTCGGAGGTATGCAGGAGTCGCATGGTCCCCGACCATAGCGCCCGGCACTGACAATCCCGCCGGGCTCAGGTGTCACGGGGGCCCTCGGCCACGGCCCGGCCCTGGAGGATGTCCGGGGTGTCGGTGAAGCCGTTGGCGCCGTGCTCGCGGTCCCCGGCCGAGGCGTGCGCCGGAGCGGCGGGTCCGCCGAGGACCGGTCCTGCCGTGCGCACCAGTGCCACCGCCGCTGCGCCGACGGACCTCCGCGCCTTGATCATCGAGCGCCCCCGGTCGGCGGTCGCTGATGCGACCTGCCATGACGGCGGTCCCGGGATCGGGTCGTTCGTGGTTGCAGGGGGGCGTGATCGATCGGCAATGGCCGAGCTTCCGACAGGAAGTCGACAGGACCGTTCGATGTGAGACCGCACACCCGGGCAGCCCTGGCCTTGTTCGATTACTCGGGGTCGATTGTCAGTGGCGCTGTGTATGTTCCGTGGCGTCGGCGACTCCGGGAGTCGGAGTGGCCGGTGCGGTCCGGCGCTGTCCGGTGCCGGCCGGTGCCGAGAGGGCGAGTGGGAGGAAACCCATGACTGTGCGGGAGTCGGTGTACGAGGTGTCGGGCACCGCGGTGGAGCGCGGCGGGCCGGCGCGGGGGCGGCGGGTTCTGGTGTTCGGCGGGCGGCGGCCCGGGGCCGGGGTCGGCGGGGTGCCGACCGGCGGTCCCGGTGGGTCGGCACCGCCGGGAGGTGCGCGGCCGCCGGGTGGGCGGGCCGGTGGGGCCGGGGCGCCCGGGCGGCGTGGCGGCCGGGCCCGGGGTGCGCCGCCACAGCCGGTGGCGGTCGCGCTGGCCGCGGAGGCCGCCGACTTCGCCGGGCTGGCGAAGTACGGGCTGTTCGGTGCGCTCGGGCACCAGGAGTACCTACGGCGGGCGGAGGAACAGCTGAGGGGGCTGTACGGGCAGGGGCTGGAGGTGCACCTGCGCGTCCTGGAGGCGGGTGACTTCGAGGACTACTGCGCGGCGCTCGGGCTCGACCCCCGGACGTCCGCCGCGCGGGTCGCGTACGCGGGCGATCCGGAGCTGGCCGGGGAGCCGTTCGTCTACGCGGGGGAGCGGTTGGCGGAGCTGCTGCCGGTGCTGATGGACGACCACCGGGCGCGGGTGCGGATGTCCGTCGCCTGCGCGGCGCTGCTGGACGCGGTCGGCGACGACCAGGCGGAGCAGTGGCGGATGGCGGCGGTGATGCGGTACGTGACCTCGGTCTACCTGGCGCTGGCCGAAGGCGCGGGGGAGGGCTGCCACCTGCTGACGCTGCGCTGCCACGGTCCGGAGGACGGCGAGGAGCTCACCTCGGCGGTGGACGTCTGCGTGGAAGCGGGGCGCCTGCACCCCGCCGGACGGGACACGGAGGCCTTCTGCGTCACGCTCGCGGCGGGCGTGGCCTCGGGCGGCGAGGGGGCGCTGCTGCTGCACGGCGATCCGTCGAACGGGCCGCCGGTCGACTCGTCGGCTGACGCTCCGGGTGGGTCGGCGGCCGACCGGCCGTCCGGGCCGCTGGTGCGTGGCTGGGCCCTCGCCGGTGGGCGGCTGCGGCCGATGACCGCCCACGAGGTGTTCGACGAGCTGGCCGACGACGCGGCGCGGGGGCTGCCTTTCCCGCCCGGGGTGGTCCCGCGGCCGGGGTTCCCGCTGCCGGGCTTTCCCGGGTCCGGGGGCGGCGGCGGGCCGTTGGGGTGATCAGCGCGTTCGCGGTGTCCGCATCCACCATGCGGCGCTGGGGACTGTTCATCGACCGCCTGTTCGGGGAAGATCGGAGAAGATCAACAGCAGGAGCGCCCGGTACCCCACGCCGCCGCTCCGGCCGCTCCGCTCCGAACCGTGCTCCGTAGGTCCGGCGAGCCCGACACCGAGAGGGGGGACGCACGGCATGGGCCGGATCGAGTTCACGGCGGAGGTCGCCGAGCTGCTCGGGAAGGTGCGGCGGCGTCCTTCGGCGGGCTGGCCGTGGCGGCCGGGCGAGCAGGTGCCGGACGGGTTGCCGGTGAAGCAGTCGTGGGGCTGGCTGTTCGCCCCGGACGGGCGGGTGCTGACCCTGGTGAACCCGCGGGACGGGATCTGTTCGCTGCCCGGCGGCTCGCTGGAGCCGGAGGACGACGGGGACCCGGCCGCGGCCCTGGCCCGGGAGGCGGGCGAGGAGGCCCAGGCAGTGATCGGCCGGCCGTACTACCTCGGCTACCTCTACGACCGGGTGGGTTCGGCGAACGGCGGGCACGAGTGCGCACGGGTCCGGATGGCGGCGGCGCTGCGGGCGGTAGGTCCGAGCGTGGCCGACCCCGCCTCGGGCCGGCACTACCGGCGGCTGCTGGTCGCGCCGGGGCTCGCGGTCGAGCTGCTGGGCTGGGGCGCGCCCGGGCTGCGCCAGGCCCGGACGGCGGTCGCCACGGCCGTCCAGTGGCTCGGGGTGCCGGCCGCCGCGAACGAGACGATCGAGGAGCTGCCGGTCGAGGGCTGCACGGTCTCCGCCGGGTCGGTGTACGCCGGGCGCGGCTGATCGGCAGGAGGCTGACCGGTCCCCGGGCGGGCGGCTGATCCGAGCCTTCGGGCGCGGAACCGGCCCCGGCCCTCGGGTTGGGAGCTGAACCAGCCCTTCGGGTGGAGCGCCGAACTGACGCAGTGGCAGCCGTACGCTGACCGGCTGCTGACGCCGAGCTGACTTCCCCCGATTTTCTCATCCACACGCGATGACCGACGCGCGCCGACGCACACCGGCGCCCACCAGCGTGAACTCACGCTCCCTCTTGGGCGGTTCACTTCAGCGCTATCAGACTGACCGTCAATGTCCTTGGCATGAGCGCTTCCGCGGTTGGCTACCGCCTGGTATCCCTTCCTGTGACCCACGTCATACCAGGAGGTGCCATGCTCCGCCCTGCTCGTGCTCTGTCCGTTGCCGCGATAGCGGCTCTCCTCTCCATGACGACGCTCTTCGCCGCGTCATCGGCCAACGCGGCCGGCGTGAACTATGCCGCCCTCGGGGACTCCTACTCCGCCGGTGTCGGCGCCGGCGGCTACCTGGGCGACAGTGGTGGCTGCAAGCGCAGCACCAATGCCTACGCGTACCTGTGGAAGAACGCGCACAAGCCGTCCTCCTTCAGCTTCGTGGCCTGCTCCGGTGCGAGAACCGGCGACGTGCTCAACAGTCAGATCTCCGCCCTGAGCTCCGGCACCACGCTGGTCAGCCTCACGATCGGCGGCAACGACGCGGGCTTCGCCGACACCATGAAGACCTGCGTGCTGGGCTCCGACAGCGACTGCCTGAATGCCGTGAACACGGCCAAGGGATACGCCCTCAACACCCTGCCCGGCCAGCTGGACCGGGTGTACTCCGCGATCCACGCCAAGGCGCCGAACGCCCACGTCGTGGTGATGGGCTACCCGCACCTGTACAAGGTGGGCGGCTCCTGCATCTTCGGCATCGGAGACACCAAGCGCGCCGCCATCAACGGCGCCGCCGACACCTTGGACGGCGTCATCGCCAAGCGGGTCGCCAACGCGGGCTTCACCTTCGGTGACGTCCGGAGCGTCTTCACCGACCACGAGATCTGCGGCTCGCTGAGCACCTGGCTGCACAGCACCACCCTGCCGATCGACGAGAGCTACCACCCGAACTCGGCCGGCCAGGCCAGCGGCTACCTCCCGGTCTTCAGCCGCTCCTGAGACCGCAGCGCGGTGACGCTCAGCCAAGTAGGCCGTGTTTTCGGGGAGTTCATTTTCACATCACAGAACTGCCCGTCAATGTCCTTGGCATGAGCGTTTCCGTGGCCGGCTACTGCCCGGTACCCATCCTATGACCCACGTCATACCAGGAGGCGCAATGCTCCGCCCTGCTCGTGCTCTGTCCGTCGCTGCGACAGCCGCTCTCCTCACGCTGACGACGCTCTTCACGGCGTCCTCCGCCAACGCGGCCGGTGTCAACTACGTGGCGCTCGGGGACTCCTACTCGGCCGGCGTCGGTGCCGGCAGCTACCTGAGCGACAGCGGTGGCTGCAAGCGCAGCACCAACGCCTACGCCTACCTCTGGACGAACGCGAACGCGCCGTCCTCCTTCTCCTTCGTCGCCTGTTCGGGTGCGAGAACCGGTGACATCCTCAACAACCAGATCTCGGCCCTGGACTCCGGCACCACGCTGGTGAGCCTCACGATCGGCGGCAACGACGCCGGGTTCTCCAGCACCATGCAGACCTGTGTGCTGGGGAGCGACAGCGACTGCCTCGACGCCGTCGGCACCGCCGAGAACTACGCCCTCAACACCCTGCCCGGCCAGCTGGACCAGGTGTACTCCGCGATCCACGCCAAGGCGCCGAACGCCCACGTCGTGGTGATGGGCTACCCGCACCTGTACCAGATCGACGGCTCCTGCATCTTCGGCATCAGTGACACCAAGCGCGCCGCCATCAACGAGGCCGCGGACACGTTGGACGGCGTCATCGCCAAGCGGGTCGCCAACGCGGGCTTCACCTTCGGTGACGTGCGCGACATCTTCTCCGGGCACGAGATCTGCGGGTCTCTGGACACCTGGCTGCACGGCACCACTCTGCCGATCGACGAGAGCTACCACCCGAACTCGGACGGCCAGGCCAACGGCTACCTGCCGGTCTTCAGCCAGTCCTGAGGCCCCGGCTCCAGGGCGCCGTCAGGTGCGTGACGCAACACCGGTGCCGCCGTCCCCTCCCGCAGCTCGGGAGGGGACGGCGGCACCGCCGTTCAGCCGCCGTTCAGCCGCCGGACGGGGCGGGCCGGACCGGCGGGAAGGGGATTCCGGTGAGGGCCGGCAGCAGTTCGGCCTCCTCGTAGTCGAGGTGCGCCTCCAACTCGGCCGACATCCGGTCCAGTTCGGCCCGGAGCCGCTCGGGTTCGGCGACCGCGAGCCCGGCCAGCAACGTCACCAACTCCTGCTTGATCCGCCCGATCGCCCGGTGCTGCTCGTCGAGCCGCTCCAGCACCCCGGCCAGCTCCGGGTGGCTGCGGGCGAGCGCCGGGAAGATCGCGGCATCCTCGCCGGTGTGGTGGTGCGTCAGCCCCTGGCAGAACGCCAGGCAGTGCTGTCGCAGCTGCAGACCGAGCCCGGCCGGACGGTCGGGGGAGTGGGCCCGCGCCTCCTGTCGGATGTGACGCAGCTGCGCGCGCAACCAGGTGTGCGCCTCCAACAGCTTGTCGGCGAGGCTGTTCGCCTCGCGGGGCGCGTCGGCCGGTGCCTCTGGCCGCTCCAGAACGACCACCGGCAACTCCCGCTCGGTGTGCGCCTGGTAGTCGCCGTACCCGGGTGCCTTCCGGACGACGGTGGCGAACAGCCGCTCCCGGCGGGTGCCTTCGGCGGGTACGGCGATCGCCTCGAAGGCCTCGGTGCCGAGCTCGACCCGGACCACCGGGTGGGCCAGCAGGTTGCGGTACCACTGAGGGTGCTCCGGTGTCCCGGCCGCCGAGGCGACCACCAGCACCAGGCCCTCGGCCCGGATGTACCCGAGCGGGACGGTGTGCGGGCGCCCGGTGCGGGCCCCTGTGGTGGTCAGCAGGAGCAGATCGCCGCCCTCGAACGGGCCGCCGACCCGGCCGCCGTTGGCGCGGAACTCGTCGATGACATTCAGATTGAAGGAATTGACGGACGTGGAGGATGAATTGGGCATATGTGTGTGGTGAAGTCTCCGGAGAATTCGGGGAAGTCGCGGCCACACGCGGTGTCGGCGAAAACGGGCGGACACCGCGGTGACCGCCAAGGTCAGATCAGGGCAGCGGAGAAAGTACTCATCGCGCATCGTCCCCTTGTGAACAGGGTGCTGGCTCGGCTGCCGACCGGCCCACTGCTCTGTGGCCGACGCCGCGCCGCACGCCCCCATTAGAGCCGCGCCGCGGACGCCCTGTCAACGAGCGAGATCACCGGCCGGAGGAGCGGATGACGGCGAACGGATGACGGCGCAGGTGGTCCACCAGCCCCGCCGGCTTGAGTCCGGCGGCGTCGGCGGCGGCGAGGGCGCGCGGCAGGTCGGTACCCGCTGCGTCATAAGGGACAAGGCGGTTCGTCAGAGACGCTGTGCTCAGCCACAGTTCAGGAGGGGTACAACTCCTCGATGTCCTCGGCGTAGTACTCCGCGATCGCCGTCCGCCGTAGCTTGAGCGAGGGCGTCAGCAGCCCCTGCTCCTGGCTGAACTCCCGTGGCAGCAGCCGGAACACGCGGATCGACTCGGCCCGTGAAACGGCTGTGTTCGCCGCCGCCACCGCGCGCTGGATCTCGATGTGCAGCTGATCGTCCGCGAGCACTGCCCACGGGTCCAGCTGCGCCCGCCCGTGGGTCTTCAACCAGTGCGCCAGCGCGGCCGGGTCGAGCGTGATCAGTGCGGCCACGTACGGGCGGTCGTCGCCCACCACCAGGCACTGGGAGACCAGCGGATGCGCCTCGACCCGCTCCTCCAGCGCCACCGGGGCGAGGTTCTTGCCGCTGCTGGTGACGATCAGGTCCTTCTTGCGGCCGGTGATGGTGAGGTAGCCGTCCTTGTCCAGCCGGCCCAGGTCGCCGGTGGCGAACCAGCCGTCGACCAGTGATTCCGCCGTGCACCGCGGGTGGTTGAGGTAGCCGCCGAAGACCGAGTCGCCGCGCACCCACACCTCGCCGTCGTCGGCGATCGCCACCGACGCGCCCGGCACGGGCTGCCCGACCGTGCCGAGCTTCTGCCGTCCGGCCGGGTTGGCGGTGATCGCGGCGGTGGTCTCGGTCAGCCCGTAGCCCTCGTACAACTGGAGCCCGGCGCCGGTGAAGAACAGGCCCAACTCGCGTCGCAGCGAGGATCCGCCGCACATCACGCTGCGCACCCGGCCGCCGAGCACGGCGCGCAGCTTGGGGTAGACGGTCCGCTCGTAGGCGAGGTGGCGCAGCCGCAGTGCCGCGCCCGGGCTGGGGCCGCGACCGAAGGTCTTCTGCTCCCGGGCGGCTGCCCACTCGACCGCCACCTGCCGGGCCTGCTCGAAGAGTTCGCCGCGTCCGGCCTCCTCGGCGGCGCGCCTGGCCTGCTGGAAGATCTTCTCGAAGACGTACGGCACGGCGTGCAGGAAGGTGGGCCGGAAGGTCTCCAGTGCGGGTAGTAGCGCGTCGGTGGAGACCTCGGGGATGTGGCCGATCCGGAAGCCGCCGCGGATCGCCGCGATCTGCACGGCCCGCCCGTAGACGTGCGCGAGCGGCAGGAACAGCAGGGTGGCGGGCTGGCCGCCGCCGGTGTCGCGGAAGACCCCGCCCCAGCCGTCGAGCAGCGCGTCGGCCTCGGCGGCCAGGTTGCCGTGGGTGATCAGGCAGCCCTTGGGACGGCCGGTGGTGCCCGAGGTGTAGACGACGGTGGCGATGTTGGCGGCCGCGACGCCGAGCCGCTGGCGGTGCACCAGCGCGTCGGGCACGTCCCGGCCGTCCTCGGTGATCGCGGCGACGCAGCCGCGGTCCAGCTGCCAGATGCCGGTCAGGTCGGGTAGGGCGTCGCAGACCGCGCCGACGGTCATCGCCGCGTCCTCGTCCTCGACCAGGCAGGCCACCGCCTGGGTCTCGGCGAGGATCCAGCGCACCTGCTCGGGTGCGGCGGTGGGGTAGACCGGGACGGTGATCGCGCCGATCGACCAGAGCGCGTAGTCGAACAGCGTCCACTCGTAGCGGGTGCGGGACATCAGGGCGACCCGGTCGCCGTAGCGCACGCCGTGGGTCAGCAGGCCCTTGGCGAGGGCGAGCACCTGGTCGCGGAACTCGCGGGCGGTGACGTCCTGCCACCGTTCGTCGCCGGTCCGCCAGGACAGCTGGACCAGCTCGGGAGTGCGTTCGGCGGTGTCGTACAGGGAGTCGGCGAGTCCTCCGGTGGCCTCGCGCCCGGGCGGGGCGGGGGTGGTGAACTCGCGCACAGTCCTCCCCAGTTCGCGTCTCGCGGCGCTGTCCGCCGGTCCCGGCGGACGGGCGTCGGAGTGGCGCCGCCCGGTCGCGCGGGTGGAGCGAAACTATCGGATCGTCCTGTCACTGCCCAGGGTTGTGACGGTGAACCGACGAGATCGGCACGGGGCCGCTCGGATGGTGTCGCGATTGGGGAGGCGCGGGGGAGGAGTCGAGGAGTTGGTGCGTGCACCGCGTGACCTGGGCATTTGGGGTGCAGGTGGACGATCCGGGCGTGATCCGGGTCGGCTGCGGCCATCGGGCGGGGGCGAAGCGGCCGTGATTGCGGGCGGTTCCTGACGTGTCCTGGGCAAGGTGAGGGGGTGGAGTGGTTCGACCCTCGAACGTGTGGTCACGGCGTAGTAGAGTCTCGCAGACCTGAGGCCGGGAGCCCTCCGCAGCTTCCTTCCCATATCTCCGCAAAGTCCGTCCGAGCCGTCCTTCCCGCACCCGCCGAGCCCGCCCGAGTCCGTCGAACCCTCCGCACGCCTCTCACCGCTTCCCCGCTCCCCGTCCGCGCCTGGCACTTCCCGACCGAGGACTCCATGCGTCTGCGCAGCAGCTCGATCCGCGCGAAGATCATCGCGCTGCTCCTGGTGCCCATCGTCGCGCTCGCCGCCCTGTGGGTGTATGCGACGCTCGCCACCACCGGGGACGTCTGGAACCAGTTGGCGATCAGTCGTGCGTACAAGGAGTACGGCGCCGCGGTCGACCAGTACGCCGTCGACCTGCAGGGCGAGCGGCGGGCCGCGGTCCAGCGCCTGGCCGACCCGAACTCGCCGGTCGCCCGGGACGCCTTCGAGCACGCGAAGACCGCCACCGACCGCAGTCTCGCCGCGCTGCGGCAGCGCAAGGACAGTGCGGGCGGTGAGCTCTCCGCCGCTCAGCGGGCCCGCCTGGTGCAGATCCTCGCCGCCGCCGACCAGATCACCCCGCTGCGCGCCCAGGTCGGCCGGCTCGCGCTCAACTGGGAGTTCGCGCTCGGGCAGTACAGCGACCTGGTCCGGCCGGTGTTCGGCTTCCGGTCCGCCTACGTGGCCCGGCAGAGCGGCCAACTCCCGCGGCAGGGAACCATCCTGATCGAGCTGGTGCGCGCCCGCGAGTACCTCTCGCAGGAGGACGCGGCCATGGAGGGCCTGCGCACCGACGCCACCAAGCCCACCGCCGAGCAGTACCAGGTCGCGCTGGACGCCCTGCACAATCAGCAGGCGCTGTTCACCGTCTACATCGCCGAACTCGAACCCGCCGACCAGGCCGACTACATCGCCCTGCGCGGCGGCGAGGCCTGGGGCGCGCTGGCCCGGGCCGAGGCGGACTTCGTCGGCGCCGGTGGCCCGGACCGGGTCGTGCAGGCACTCAACGGCGACAACTGGCGGGAGACCGCCGACCGTTCGCTCGGCGACCTCTCCTCGATCAACTCCCGGATCGCCGCCGGACTGGACGAGCGCGGGCGGTCCACCGCGATCGCGGCGCTCTGGAGCGGCGGCATCGCCGGTGCGGTCGGCCTGGTCGCCGTCGTCCTGACCATCCTGATCTCCTTCCGGATCGGTCGGGGCCTGGCCCGCGAGCTGATCGGCCTGCGCAACGCGGCCAACGAGCTGGCCACCACCCGGCTGCCCTCCGTCATGCTGCGACTGCGTCGCGGCGAGCCGGTCGACGTGGCTGTCGAGGCGCCCGAACTGCACTTCGGCCAGGCCGAGATCGGGCAGGTCGGCCAGGCCATCAACGCGGTCCAGCGGACCGCCGTCGAGGCCGCCGTGGAACAGGCCGAGCTGCGGCGCGGCGTCTCGGCGGTGTTCGTCAACCTGGCCCGGCGCAGCCAGGTGCTGCTGCACCGGCAGCTCACCCTGCTCGACACCATGGAGCGCCGCACCGAGGACCCGGCGGAGCTGGCGGACCTCTTCAAGGTCGACCACCTCACCACCCGTATGCGCCGGCACGCCGAGGGCCTGATCATCCTGGCCGGCGGTTCGCCCGGGCGCGCCTGGCGCAAACCGGTCCGGATGGTGGATGTGGTCCGCGCGGCGGTCGGCGAGGTCGAGGACTACGCCCGGGTGGCCGTCCGGCCGTTCCCCGGCACCGGCCTGCTCGGCAGCGCGGTCGCCGACGTGACTCACCTGGTCGCCGAACTCGTCGAGAACGCCGCGGTGTTCTCCCCGCCGAGCACCCAAGTCACCGTCCAGGGCGAGGTGGTGGCGCACGGCTTCGCGCTGGAGATCGACGACCGCGGCCTCGGGCTGAGCGAGCAACTGCTCGCCGAGATCAACGAACGCCTCGCCGTGGAGCAGGAGTTCGACCTCGCCGACACCGACCGGTTGGGACTGTTCGTGGTCAGTCGGCTCGCCCGGCGGCACGGTATCCGGGTCCACCTGCGGCCCTCCCCGTACGGGGGGACCGCGGCGGTGGTGCTGATCCCGCGCGAGCTGCTGGCGGAGGCGCCGGACGGGCTGCCGGAGCCGCCGGCCTCCGGGGCCGCGGGCGCTTCGGGCGCTGCGTCCGGCCGTCCCGCGAAGCGGGCGACGGCGGGGCGGCGCGGGCAGCGCGACCTGGTCGCGGTGCCGGACACGGCCTCGGTGCCGGCCTCGGTCTCGGCATCCGCGTCCGCCGCGACGTCCTCGGCGGGTACGGGCGGCCGCCACCGGGTGGCCGGTGGGCCGCGCCCGTCCGCGCCCGAGGCGGGGCGTACGGCCAACGGGCTGCCGCGCCGGGCGGCGCGGACCAAGGGCGGACCGGTACTGGTGTCCGCACCCGCGCCGGACGTCGAGGGCACTTCGGGAACGGGACGGCACCGGCGGGACGAGGCGGCTGCTGACACGCCGGTGGACGCCGCGCCCGTGACGGTTGCTTCCGTGGACGCCGCGCCGGTGGGCTCCGCGCCTTCGGACGCCGTGCCGGTGGACGCCGCGCTCCGGACCCCGGGCGGTCTGCCCCGGCGGGTCCGGCAGGCGAACCTCGCGCCGCAGCTCAGGGAGCAGGCGAAGGAGCGGCTCCGGGGTGAGAAGGGGCCCGAGGACCGCGCCGCCCGGGAGGCCGGGTCGGCGGGCGAGCCGGGTGAGGTCCGGGAGCTCCGGGAAGCCCGGGAGCGCTCGCCCGAGGAGGCCCGGGCCACCTTCGCCTCGTTCCAGCGCGGCTTCACCCGCGGGCGCGGGGCCACCGGTCCGACCGACCGTGCCGCCCGGGACCGCGCCACCCAGAGCCACACTGCCGCCGACCGCATCCTGCAGGATCGTTCCGGCACGTCAGACGCCCGGCCCGCGGCCGTGCCCGCCTGGCAGCCGCCGGACCTGTCCCGGCGGGCGATCAGCCCGGCTCCCGCCCCGGCGGCGCTGCCCGCGCCCGCCCCCGAGGACGCCGGTCGGGCCCCGCTCGCCCGCCGGGTCCCGGCCCGGCAGCCGGTTCGGCGGAACCCGGCGTCGGTCCCGCCCGTACGACCAGTGACACTTGCAGCACCCGAAGCAGCTGAAGCACCCGCAGTACCGGCATCACCCGCATCACCTGCACCACCCGCCCCAGCGGAAGGAACTGATTCATGACCACTTCGACGCAGCCGTCCGGCGACCTCAACTGGCTCCTGGACGACCTGGTGGGACGCGTCGCGGCCCTGCGGCACGCGGTGATCCTCTCCAGCGACGGGCTGGCCACCGGTGCCTCCCGCGACCTCGACCGGGAGGACGCCGAGCACCTCGCCGCCGTCGCGGCCGGGTTCCACAGCCTGGCCAAGGGCACCGGCGGGCACTTCAAGGTCGGCGGGGTCCGGCAGACCATGGTCGAGCTGGACGAGGCCTTCCTGTTCATCACGGCCGCCGGCGACGGCAGCTGCCTGGCCGTGCTGAGCGAGGCCGAGGCGGACATCGGCCAGATCGCCTACGAGATGGCCCTGCTGGTCAAGCGGGTCGGCGAGCACATGGCCGCCGAGCCGCGCACCGAAACCGCCGTGCCGAGGAGCTGAGCGGTCCGATGGCGGATCCGAAGGCGGACGTGCCGGAGCGTCCGGAGGCGCTCGACGGCCCCCAGGTGCCGGTGGACTCGGCGGAGGCCACCGGCGAGGAGCAGGCCATCGGTGAGGAGCAGGCCACGGGCGAGGAGCAGGCGACCACGGACGAGCCCGAGGTCGACCTGTTCCAGCCGCGCACCCCGGTCGACGACCGCTGGTTCGACGACGAGGCCGGCCCGGTGGTGCGGCTCTACTCGATGACCCGGGGCCGCACCCGGCCGGTCGAGGAGGGCCTGTTCGACCTGATCTCGCTGGTCACCGCCAAGGACCCCGGGCCGGACGCGGGGGCTGTGCCCGCGCACGTCCTCGACCCGGAGCACCAGACCCTGCTGGCCTGGTGCCGCCACGAGCCGCTGTCCGTCGCCGAGCTCGGCTCCTACACCGACCTGCCGGTCAGCGTCGTGCGCGTCCTGCTCGGCGACCTCTACGACGCCGACCTGATCAGCGTCACCCGACCCGTTCCGCTCGCCGAGCTGCCGGACGAGCGCCTGCTGCGAGACGTGATCAATGGACTCCGTGCGCTCTGACCACACCCCTGCGAGCCCGTCTCCGCAGCGTCGCGGGAACGACAACGACCCGCGCTGGCGCGGCGGTCCGGCCACCGCGGTGAAGATCCTGGTCGCGGGCGGGTTCGGCGCGGGCAAGACCACCCTGGTCGGCGCGGTCAGCGAGATCCGGCCGCTGCGCACCGAGGAGGAGCTCAGCGAGCTGGGCCGCCCGGTGGACGACACCTCGGGCGTCGAGGCGAAGCGCACCACCACGGTGGCCATGGACTTCGGCCGGATCGACCTGCGGCCCGGCCTCGCGCTCTACCTGTTCGGCACCCCCGGGCAGGACCGGTTCTGGTTCGTCTGGGACGAGTTGGCGCGCGGCGCGCTCGGCGCCGTGGTGATCGCGGACACCCGGCGACTGGCCGACTGCTTCCCCTCGGTCGACTTCTTCGAGCAGCGCGGCATCCCGTTCGTGGTCGCGGTCAACTGCTTCGAGGGCACCGAGCGGTTCGTCCCGGAGGAGGTCCGGGACGCGCTCGACCTCGACCCGGGGATCCCGGTGCTGCTGTGCGACGCGCGGCTGCGGGAGGACGGGAAGGAACTCCTGGTCGCCCTGGTCGAGCACGCTGCCGCCCTCCGCCACCGGGCCCCCGCCCGGGCCTGACATCCGCGCCTGACGGCCCGCCGGATACCGCGGGTCAGGGCCCTTCGCCCGCCCGGTGTCTCATTCGGCCGTCCACATCCCGGACGTTCGGTGCGCTGAAGGTTGCCTAGACCGGGCCGGGCGTGGAAGGCTCTGTGGACGAAGGCCGCCCCGGCCATGCCGTCGGGAGGGCCGGAAACGTCCCGTTCGCACGGGTGTTGCCGACCGGTGACGGGCCTTCGACGATCCGACGCGGCACCGTCGGCGCGCACCGACAGCGGTGCGTCGTCACGCAGAACGAAGGGGGAGGGGACCAGGGATGACCGTCAGCCAGCGATGCATCGCCGCCGCGCCCGGCCCCGCCATGCCGGTGCTCACTGTCCGCCGCTACATCGACCACGCGCTGATCTGCAGCGCCTGTTGTCGCTGACGGCCTCACCCCGCCCCGGTACGTCCTTCGGCAGTTCCGGCCCACCCGGCCGTCGCCGCCCGACGCACCGCCGACCCCCGTCGACCAGGCCGTAGCGGACCGCCCTCCCGGTGTGCCCGCGGCCGACCAACCGGCCCCGCCTCGCGGAGAAACCACACGTGGACATCGTCTGCCCCAGCCCTGCCCCCGGTGTCGCCGGCCGTACCCGTCCGACCGGGCCGGTTCCCGCGATGTGCGCGGGTCCGCGGACCGGGCGGTGGAACGGGCGCGCGCGCCGCGCCACGGACAGCCGACAGGGTCGGCTCGACCTCGAGCCGTTCTGGCCGTCCCGACAGCCGCACCTGTTCGATCAGACGTGTCCGGGCTCGCCCAGCGCGTCCCGGCTCTCCGCCCGCTGACACCGGTTCGGTCCGGTCCGGCAACGGCAGTACGCCCGGTCGACGCGCAGACGAGTCCACCCCGTCCGTCACGCGCGAAATGAGCGGCACATCATGTCTTCCTCCTCCATCGCCACCCTGCCCCTGCCCACCGCGGCCCCGCACCTGCGCGCGGTCCGCTTGGTTCCCTCCGTCTCCTCCGTTCCGTCCGTCGCCGCTGTCCCCTCGGTCGCCCCGGCCGCCAGGCCACAGCCCGGGGCGGTCGTCCCACCGGTGCCGGCCTCGCTGCTGGCCGCACTGCCGGAGGGGGCGACCGTCGTCGCCGCCCTGCCGCAGGGGCTGGTCGCCCAGTACGGCCCGCAGGCCGGTGGTGCGGCGGGCCACCCGATGGTCGGGTACCTGGTGCTGGTGCCGGCCGAGAGTCCGGCGGCTCCGCCCTCGGGGGCCGTCGGTCCCGCCGTCTCAGGTGGCGTCTCAGCTGCCGGACGCCCGGTCCGCCCGGCCGGTCGCGGGATCACCGTCGACACCGAGCGGCGAAACGCCTACGTCGACGGGCGGCTGCTCGACCTCACCTACCTGGAGTTCGAGCTGCTGGCCCACCTCACCGAGCACCCGCAGCGGGTGCACACCCGGGACCACCTGGTCTCGGCGGTCTGGGGCTACGGCCACGTCGGGGACGGGCGCACCGTCGACGTGCACGTCGCCCGGCTGCGCCGCAAGCTGGGGGCCGCCTACCGGGACACGATCGTGACGGTCCGTCGGGTCGGCTACAAGTACACCCCGGCCGGCTGACCGGAGCCGCCGTCGATGACGTGACGACGGGCGGATCGCAGCTGACGGTCGACGGCTGGCAGATCTCGAAATCTGTCAGCCGTCGACTGTTCGTCGTCAGGCGTCGACTGGCCGTCAGGCATCGGCGGCCAGTCGCCAGTTGAAAGTCGGAAGTCGCCCGACGTCCGGTTCAGCGGCTCAGCCGGTCGATCTCCGCCAGCTCATCCGCCGTCAGCGGTCCGCCCGCCAGCGCGTCGAGGTTCTGGTCCAGCTGGGCCACGCTGCTCGCCCCGATGATCACCGAGACCACTCGCGGGTCCCGCAGCACCCAGCACAGCGCCAGCTGCGCCAGCGTCTGCCCGCGCCCCTCGGCGACCTTGTCCAGCGCCCGCAGCCGCTCCAGCTTGGTCCCGGTCAGCGCCTCCTCGGTCAGGAACTTCCCGACCGACATCCGCGAACCGGCCGGCACCTCGCCGGAGAGGTAGCGGTCCGTCAACAGCCCCTGGGCGAGCGGGGAGTAGGCGATCAGGCTGGTCTGGGTGTCGCCCACGGCGTCCAGCACACCACCCTCCTCCACGTACCGGTTGAGGATCGAGTACGCCGACTGGTTCATCAGCACCGGCGTCCCCAGCTCGCGCAGGATCGCCACCGCCTCCCGGTGCTGCTCCGCCGGGTAGTTGGAGATCGCCGCGTACAGTGCCTTGCCCGAGCGGACCGCGCTGTCCAGTGCCCCCATCGTCTCCTCGATCGGGGTGTCCGGGTCGTAGCGGTGCGAGTAGTAGACGTCGACGTAGTCCAGCCCCATCCGCCCCAGCGACTGGTCCAGGCTGGCCAGCAGGTACTTGCGGCTGCCGCCGTCGCCGTATGGGCCGGGCCACATGTCCCAGCCGGCCTTGGTCGCGATGAACATCTCGTCGCGGTACGGCCGGAAGTCCTGAGCGAACAGGTAGCCGAAGTTGCGCTCCGCGCTGCCGTACGGCGGGCCGTAGTTGTTCGCCAGGTCGAAGTGCGTGACGCCCCGGTCGAACGCCCGGCGCAGCACGGCCCGCTGCACCTCCAGCGGTTGGGCGTCACCGAAGTTGTGCCAGAGTCCGAGCGAGACGGCGGGCAGCTGAACGCCGCTGCGGCCGGCCTTCCGGTAGGTCATCGAGGCATAGCGGTCATCCGAGGCGAGGTAGCTCATGCCGGACATCTTGCCAGCCGTCAGTGGCGGATCAAGCCCTTGGCCCGCCCCGCCGTGAACTGCGTTCCGCCGTGCCGACCTTGGGTGACGGGAGCCGGACCGGCCCGACCGAACCGCCGCGCGCGCCCGCCTGTCCGCGCAGCGCGCCGCACACCCCTCGCCCGGCGTCACTCCAGCCACCGTGCGTGACGTGACGCGCGCCACCGGCCGCGGCGGAATGCCCCTCGGTGGCACGGGGGATGACGAACGGTCGAGGGGCCGTGGCCGCCGGGGGGCGGCGCACGGCCCTCAATCATTCCGGCGGCCTGAGCCTTCGAACGGGAAACCCCTGGCGCTCTGTACATACTGGTATGTACAGTGATCCGCATGAGCACTCAGGACCGCCTCATCGAGAGCACCCAGGCCCTCCTCTGGGAGCGCGGTTACGTCGGCACCAGCCCCAAGGCCATCCAGCAGCGCTCCGGGGTCGGCCAGGGCAGCATGTACCACCACTTCACCGGCAAGCCCGACCTCGCTGCCGCCGCCCTGCGCCGCAGCGCCGAGCAGATGCGCGGCATCGCCGAGGCCGACCTCGCCGCCCCCGGCACGGCCTACGACCGCATCGCCGCCTACCTGCACCGCGACCGTGAGGTGCTGCGCGGCTGCCGGATCGGCCGGATGGCCCAGGACCCGGACGTCGTCGCCGACCCGCAGCTACGCGCCCCGGTCGAGGAGACCTTCGACTGGCTGCGCGGCCGGATCGCCGACCTGGTCGCCGAGGGCCAGGCGAACGGCGAGTTCACCCCGGGCCTGAACCCGGCGGACACCGCCGCCGCCGTGGTCGCGGTCGTCCAGGGCGGTTACGTACTGGCCCGCGCCTCGAACAGCGCCGAGCCCTTCGAAACGGCCGTCCGCGGCGCCCTCGGTCTGCTCGCCGCCCACCGCCGGGCCTGAACCGGACGGCCACGACGGACTGAAGCCCGAACGGCCCGAAGTTCGCCCGAATACCAGGACGAGGAGTCCCGCCGTGCACGCCATGCAGTACGAGATCACCCTCCCCGCCGACTACGACATGGGCATCATCCGCAAACGCGTCGCCGACAAGGGCCATCTGCTCGACGCCTACCCGGGCCTCGGCCTCAAGGCCTACCTGGTCCGCGAGCGCGGCCAGGACGGCTCGCCGGTCAACCAGTACGCGCCGTTCTACCTCTGGCACACCGCCGAGGGCATGAACAGCTTCCTCTGGGGCCCGGGCTTCCGCGGCCTGAGCAACGACTTCGGCCGCCCCGCGGTTCGGCACTGGCTCGGCGCCGGACTCGCCGAGGGCTCCCGGACCGAGGCCCCGACCAGCGCCACCCGCGCGACCGTACGGCTCCCGGAGACCGCCGACCCCGCCGAGGCCGTCGAGCGGGCACTCGCCGAACTCCCCACGAACCCCGCCCTGCACACCGCCGCCGTTGCCGTGGACCCGAGCCGCTGGGAGCTGCTGCGGTTCGCCCTCTGGCGCGGCCCGGCCCCCGAGGACGAGCCCGGCACCCGCTACCAGGTACTGCACCTGTCCCGCCCCGAACTCGACCGGCTGCCGTCCGGCCGCCACTGGTGAGAGGACCCACCACCGCGATGCCCACCACCACCGTGCCCGCGACCGCGATGCCGACGACCGCGATGCCGACGACCGCGATGACCGCCCCCCAGGCCCCCGCCATGACCCCCGCCGACCTCACGCCCGCCACGCTCGACCGCGAAGCCGGCTACGCCCTGCTCGCCGACCTGGCCGGCCCGGTCGCCGCCGCGACCCTCGGCGGTCTGGACGGCCTCGCCCCCGGCTTCCCCGACTGGGTCGTCACCAGCCTCTTCGGCGGTACCTACCAGCGCCCCGGCCTCGCCCTGCGCGACCGCCAGATCGCCAACCTGGCCGCGCTCACCGCCCTCGGCGGGGTCGAACCCCAGCTCGCCGACCACGTGCGCAACAGCCTGCGGATCGGGATGACGAGGGAGGAGATCACCGAGGTCCTGGTCCACCTCGCCCCCTACGTCGGCGTCCCCAAGACCCTGGCCGGCCTCCGCGTCGCCACCGCCACCTTCGCGGCCGCCGACGACCAGGCCGAGGCCCAAGCCGCAGCCGAAGCCCAGGTCCAAGCCGAAGCCCGTGCCGAAGCCCGATCCGACGCCCCGGCCGAGGCCCGCGCATGACCACCACGCCCACCGCCGCCCGCACGGTACGGACCGTCCTGGGCGACCTCGCCCCCGCCGAGCTGGGCGTCACCGACTCCCACGACCACCTCTTCATCCGCAGCCCCCGCTTCCCCGGCCAGGAGCTGGACGACCCGGCCGCCGCCGAGGACGTCCTGCGCGCCTACGCCGCCGCCGGCGGCCGCACCCTCGTCCAGTGGACCCCGTGGGGCCTGGGCCGCGGCGCGGACTCCCTCGCCGAGTTGTCCCGCACGACCGGCGTCCACGTCGTCGCCGCCACCGGCGCGCACCAGACGGCCCACTACGCCCCCGGCCGCTTCCCGACCCTCGGCGACCAGGTGTCCGAACGCCCCGCC
This sequence comes from Kitasatospora sp. NPDC004669, assembly GCF_040609455.1. Classification (NCBI taxonomy): domain Bacteria; kingdom Bacillati; phylum Actinomycetota; class Actinomycetes; order Kitasatosporales; family Streptomycetaceae; genus Kitasatospora; species Kitasatospora sp. NPDC004669. The sequence continues at coordinate 177,138 of NZ_JBEXKB010000009.1, read as the reverse complement.
CCGTACGCCGACCTCGCCGAGCGCTTCGTCACCGAGCTCACCGCCGGACTCCCGGGCGCGCCCGAGGGCGTCCGCGCCGGCCTGATCAAGATCGCCGACGACGCGGGCCCCAGCACCCGGCACACCCGCTGGACGACGGCCGCGGCCGCCGAGGCGCACCACGCCACCGGTGCCCCGATCGCCGTCCACCTGGAACCCGACGGCGACCCGTACGGCGTCCTGCGCCGGCTCCACGGCCGGCACGGAGTCCGCCCCGACCGGATCATCCTCGGCCACCTCACCCGCTTCACCGACCGGACCCTGCACCGCGGCCTCGCCGCCGAGGGCGTCTTCCTCGCCCTGGACAGCCCCTCCCGGATCGGTCACCCCGCCGACCTCCAGGCCTTCGACGTGATCACCGACCTGGTCGAGGCGGGCCACGCCGACCGGCTGCTGCTCGGTGCCGACACCACCACCGGCACGGCCCGCGAGGTCGGCGGCCCTGTCCGGCTGCTCACCGACCTCGCCCCGCGGCTGGCCCGCAGCCACGGGCCCGAGCTGCCCGAGCGGCTGCTGATCGCCAACCCGGCCGCCGCCCTGGCCGTCGACTGGCGCACCCCCTGAGCGCGCCCCCGCCGCGTTCGTTCCTGTGGCCGAGTGCGCCCGCCGGGGTTTGAATCCGAGTAGCCCCTGCCGGAACACGCCCCAGAGAGGCGGCCCGACGATGCACTCGTGGCTCGCACCCGCCCGGCTCGCCGTCGCGGTCTTCCTCGCCGTCGCGCTCTGCTTCTCCGGCTACCACGCGGCGACCGACGCGACGGGGATCGTGAACTACTTCAGCTACTTCACGAACCTCGGCAACCTCGCCGGGATGGCCGTCCTGGGCTACGGCGGCTGGGCCGGGCTGACCGGGCGCCGGCCCGTGCCGGACGCGGTGCGCGGGGCGGTGGTGCTCTACCTGGCCGTCACCGGTCTGGCCTACGGTACGACGCTGGCGAACTACCCGGACCTGCTGGTGATCCCGTGGGTGGCGGACGTGGTCCACCGCGTGATGCCGCTGGTCGTGCTCGCCGACTGGCTGATCGACCCGCCCGCCCAGCGCATCCGCCCGGCGGTGGTGTTCAGCTGGATGGCGTTCCCGCTGGTCTACCTGGCGTACGTACTGATCCGCGGCCATGCCGTCGACTGGTACCCCTACCCGTTCCTCGACCCCGCCCGGCACGGCGGGTACCGCCGGATCGCGGGGGCGTGCTTCCTGATGACGATGGCCTTCCTGCTGGTCGGCGCCGCCGTCGCCGCGGTGGGCAACACCCTCACCGCACGCCGCGACGCCCGGCAGGGCGCGGAGCCGAACGGACGGCACGCCCAGGCCGGAACCGGCTGACGTCGCCCGGTTGGTCGAGGAGGTCGAAGGCCGGGCCCGGGCCACCGGCGGCAGCACGCCGCGCCTCGCCGTACTCCCCGGCGACGAACCCGCCCTCGCGCTCCACCGCCGCCACGGCTTCGCCCCGCTCGCGGAGCCCGGTGAACTGCTCGCCGACGGCCTCACCCGCGAACCGCTGAGGGCGAAGCCGCTGGACCGACCGGTCCGAGAACGCGCGACGGGGCCTGTGCCGCACGGGGGAGGGCACAGGCCCCGTCGGTGGTTCACGCGCCGATGGGTCACATGTGGGTGCCGCCGTCGATGCGCAGCTCGGTGCCGGTGACGAAGGCGCCGTCGTCGGAGGCCAGCATGGCGATCACGCCGGCCACCGTCTCCGGGCCCGCGAAGCCCCGGCCGATGGCGGGGGAGAGCTTGGCGAGCAGGCTGAAGTCGGCGTCGGCGGGCAGGCCGGGGTTGTTGGTCATGTCGCTGTCGATGCTGCCCGGCGCGACGCAGACCGCGCGCAGGCCCTGCTTCGAGTACTCCGAGGCGATCGCGTGGGTGAAGGACTGGATGCCGCCCTTGGTCGCGGCGTACGCGGCCATGTAGGGGTGGGCGAAGCCCGTGGAGGTGGAGCTGAAGTTGACCACCACGCCCTTGCCGGTCGCGAGGAGGGCGGGGAGCGCCTCGCGGGTCATCAGGAAGGTGCCGGTCAGGTTCACCGCGAGGAGCTTGTTCCAGAACTCCAGGGTGGTCTCGTGGGTGTGCGAGGAGCGGAGGATGCCGGCCGCGTTGACCAGGACGTCCAGGCCGCCGAGGCCCGCGATCGCCTCGGCCGCGCCGGCCACCACGGCGGCCTCGTCCGAGATGTCCAGGACCTGGACGGTCAGACGGTCCGCGGTGCCGTCGGCGCTCGCGCGGTCCAGGGTCTTCTTCAGGCCGTCCTCGTTGACGTCGACGGCGACGACCTTCCCGCCCTCGGCGAGGATCCGGTGCACGGTCGCCTGGCCGATGCCAGAGCCGCCGCCGGTGATCAGGACGTTCCGTCCGCTGAAGCGCTCCATGGTGGTACTCCGTTCATTCGTGGTCTCTCGACCTCAAGAGACACGGTACGCCCATGTGGCACGACGTGCCAATAAGTCTTGATGTGACTTCGCGACGCGATGTGCCATCGGGGTGATCGGCTGCGTACGCTGACCCTTGTGACCGGACGCCCGACCCTGACCCAGCGCCGCCGTGACGCCACCCGGCTGGAGATCGCCCGCACCGCCGCCACGCTCTTCGCCGAGCAGGGGGCCGAGGCCACCACCGCCGAGGAGATCGCCCTCGCCGCGGGCATCTCGCTGCGCACCTTCTACCGCTACTTCTCCGTCAAGGAGGACGCCGTCGCGCCGCTGCTGGCGGCGGGCGGGCAGCGCTGGGTGGACCTGCTCGCGGAGAGCGCGGCGGACCTGCCGCTGCGCGAGGCGCTGGAGCGCTCGGCGGTCGCGTCGCTGACCCCGGCGGACGACGCGGCGGTCGAGGCGATGCACTGGACCCGCAGTCTGCTGCGCGACCCGAAGCTGGACGGCACCTGGCAGCGGGTCCACGCGGGCTCGGAGGAGCGGTTGCGGGGGGTCCTCGTCGACCGCTGCCCGGCCGGGACCGACCCGCTGGAGATCCGGCTGGCCGCCGCCGCGGCGACGGCGGCGATCCGGGTGGCCCTGGAGCAGTGGGCCTCCTCGGACGCCCCCGCCACCGGCCCGGGCTCCCCGCAGGACCTCGGCGCCCGCTGCATGCGCGAGCTCACGGCGGGGCTGGGGCTCTGGGAGCGGGCCGGCGGGGAGTAGGGGTGGGCGGGCCAACCCTCGGCCGATCATCAGCTTTCTCCCAGCTCCCGCTAGGGTTGGTGATCGCGTGCCCCGGCGGGGGAACCGGGGTGACCTCCTCGGATGTCCTGAGCGGAGGGGGCGGGGAGTTCGAGGCGTGGGAGCAAGTAGGACATGGGTCTGACGAGCCACAAGGTGTTGGCGCTGGCCGTATTGATCGCCGTCGTGATGATGGCCGGCACGGTCTGGCTGTGGCCCAGACTCGCCAAGAAGACCTGGCAGGCGGTGTTCGGCCGGATCGGCACGCTGCTCGCCACCCAGCTCGCAGTGCTCGCCGCACTCGGCCTGGTGGCGAACAACTACTTTGCCTTCTACAGCAGTTGGGACGACCTGCTGGGCACCGGCAGCACCGGCCCGGTGGTGATCCACAACAAGGCGGACGCCTCCGGCCGCCTCATGGTCGAGACCATCGGCCACGCCTCGGTCCAGGGCGGGGGAGCGTTGGGCCGCGAGCCCGGCCAGTCCGGCGAGATCCGCAAGGTCCGGATCGACGGCAAGGTCAGCCGGCTGTCCACCGAGGGCTACGTCTACCTGCCGCCCCAGTACTTCCAGCCCGCGTACGCGCAGAAGCAGTTCCCGGCCGTGATCGTCAGCACCGGCTTCCCCGGGATCGCCGAGAACCTGATCACCCGCTTCAACTACCCGGGCGCCGCGCTCAAGTTGCTGCAGGACGGCAGGATGCAGCCGACCGTCATGGTCCTGATGCGCCCCTCGCCCGCCCTGCCGCAGGACACCGAGTGCGAGGACATCCCGGGCGGCGCCCAGTCCGACACCTACTTCACCAAGGACGTCCCCTCGGCGATCCAGGCCAGCTTCCGGGTCTCCACCGACCCGCAGGCCTGGGCCTTCATGGGCAACTCCACCGGCGGCTACTGCGCGCTCAAGCTGGCCATGCGCCACCCGGACGTCTTCCCGACCGCCGTCGCCCTGTCCGCGTACTACGACGCCGCCGACGACCCGACCACCGGCGACCTCTTCGGCGGCAGCAAGCAGCGCCGTGACGAGGCCAACCTGATGTGGCGCCTGAAGAACCTGCCCCAGCCGAAGATCTCCGTGCTGCTGGCCGGCACCAAGAAGGGCGACGGCAACTACAAGCAGGAAACCGAGGCCTTCGTCGACGCGGCGCAGAGCCCGATGAAGGTCTCCTACAGCATGCTGGAGAACGGCGGCCACAACTTCGAGACCTGGAGCGCGCTGCTGCCCTCCTCGCTGGAGTGGCTGTCCGACCACCTCAAGGTGCCGAACCAGACCGTGTGACGCCCGCGTCGGGCGGGGCAGCCCCGACGACCCGAAGAACCTGAACGTGAACTGAACCCCCGGAGCCACGGCTCCGGGGGTTCAGTTCACGTTCAGGAAGCGCCTCAGGCCACCCGCTCCAGCGTCCCGGTGTGCAGCTGTCCGACCCGGCCGCCCTCGCCCTCGAAGGTCCAGAAGGCCCGCACGGTCAGCTTGTTGAGGTCCATCACATGGCTGACGGTGATCCCGCTCTGCTCCGTCCAGCTGACGAAGTAGATCTCCGGCGCGACCTCGGCTACGTGCAGCAGCACGTCCTCCCACTGGCCAGCCGACTCGCCGAGGCCCTCCCAGCGCAACCGCCTGCCGTCGGCCGAGTAGCTGTTGCGGAAGGCCGCGCCGTTGTCGGCCCGGAAGAGGTAGGTACGGCCGGCGAAGGCGGGCAGGGACGCGGTCATGGTGGAGCGGGACCTCTTCTCTGGAGCGTGGGCGGACCGTACGGGACGGGCGGGAGGTGCAGGGGTCGTGCGGATCGGGCTCGGCGCACTTGTGCACCGCGGAAAATGCCAGGGTTCCAATTTATCCGACCGGGCGGACTCGGGCGGCCCGAGTGTCACGGTACGGGCCGCCACCGCGCCACCGGCCTCGCCCAGTACCCGGCAGGCACCGGTCGCCGGGTCTTCGCCATCGGCTTCGCCCACGAGCACGGCGCCACCGTGATCGGCCAGTGGGTCACCATCGGCACCTACTACGGCGCCGACTCGAAGTGCACGTAGCCCAGGAACCGGCCGCTCTCAGGAACCGGCAGCCGTCTCGACCACCCTGATGTCGAACGGCTGCCGGTTGCCGCTCGCCTTCCGGTCGTCCGCGCCGAGCACCTCGACCCGGCCGCCGCCGAGCTCGCCCTCCGGGAGATCCGGGTCCAGCCGGACCGGGATCAGGGCGGTCGCGCTGCGCAGCGGCGGCAGTCCGGGCCCGAAGACGCAGCTCACCCGGCGGCCGTGGTGGAGCACCTGGCAGCCGGCGGGGAGGTACGGGCCCTCGGGGGTGACGCCCTCGGGCAGGGCGACCACGACGGTGAACGGTGAGGCGGTGGTGTGCGGGCCGCGGTTGGCGACCAAGGCGTGGATCGTGGTGGTGCCGCCGGGCGGGGCGGCGTCCGGGGCGAGCCGGACCACCTCCAGGTCGGAGCCGGAGGGTACGGCGGCCACGGTGAGGTCCGCGCCCGGCCGGAGATCGGGCTGCCGCAGCGCCCAGGACGGCACCCCGGCCAGCACCGCCGTCGCACAGCCCGCCGCCACGGCGGCGACCAGTCCGGCGCGGAACCGGCCGACACCGGACCTCCCGGCACCCGACCTCCCGAGGCCGGACCTCCCGAGACCGAACCGCTCGCTCCGTGCGTCCAGGTGTGCCATCCCCGTTCACCCTGCCCTCACGCTCCGGCCGCCCGCGCCGTAACGGGCCGCGTCCGCACCAGGGTGGCGGAACCGCGGCCGCGGGCGCGGCGCAACCCGCCCGCCGTCCGTCGAACGAGGGACAGCGGGCACGCGAGGCAAGGCGGCCCACCTCCCACGCTCAGCACAATGGTTGACGTGACAGTGGTTGACGTGCCGTCATGGCGCGAGGACCTGCCCGAGCCGGGTCGCGATCCGGCGCATCACCGGTACCAGCGCGGAGGCGCCTGCCTGCTCCTCCAGTGCCCGGATGCGGGCCTCCGGGCCGGACACCGAGAGCGCGGTGGGCGTCGGCGCGCCCGGGACGGCCAGCGCGATGCAGCGGACGCCGATCTCCTGCTCCTGGTCGTCCACCACGTAGCCGCGCTCGCGCGCCTCGGCGAGCTGACCCATCAGCTCCTGCGGGTCGGTGACCGTGTACTCGGTGTGCGCGGGCAGTGGGTTGGGGCCCAGGACCACGCGCGCCTCGTCCTCCGGGAGCTGGGCGAGCAGCGCCTTGCCGACGCCGGTGCAGTGCGGCTGCACCCGCCGTCCGACCTCGGTGAACATCCGCATCGAGCGCCGCGACTGCACCTGCCCGACGTACACCACCTCGCCACCCTCCAGCACCGCCAGGTTGGCGGTCTCGCCGGTGGCCTCCATCAGCTCGGCCAGGTACGGGCGGGCCCAGCTGCCGAGCAGGCGGCCAGCGGTCTCGCCGAGGCGGATCAGCCTGGGGCCGAGGGTGTAGCGGCGCGCGGTGTCCTGGCGGACATAGCCCTGCTGGACGAGGGTACGAACCAGTCGGTGGATGGTCGGCATCGGGAGGCCGGAACTGGTGGAGAGCTCGCTGAGCGTGGCCACGCCGCCGGAGTCGGCCAGCGCCTCCAGGAGTTGGAAGGCGCGCTCGACGGACTGCACGCCGCCGCTCGCGCGGTCGGCGCCTGTCGTCGATGCTGTGTCGGGGGTCGCAACCACCGGCGTTCCCTTCGCTGTCGGGGAGGAGTGGAGTCCCGGCGACCTTCTCAACAAACCGTTGAAATTCTGTATCGCGGAAACTAGTCTCCACCTTACAGAATCGAACTCGCCGACAAGCGGGTTCCGATCGAGGAAGTTCCCAAGGGGGTTCCCACCGGAGCTCCCTTCGCCAGGCTCAACCGTCTTAGGAGTGTCCTGCTCATGGCTGCAGATCAGGGGCCCGTCGGCGCCTCCCCCGCCGCTCCGGTCGTCACTGTCGCCGGTCCGCGCGTCCACCGGGCGGAGGAGGTGCTCACTCCGGAGGCGGTCGCCTTCGTGGTCGGCCTCCATCGCGCGTTCGAGGGCCGCCGGCAGGAGCTCCTGGCCAGGCGGAGGACCCGCCGGGCCGAGATCGCCCGCACCGGCACGCTGGACTTCCTCCCGGAGACCGCCGACGTCCGGGCCGGCGACTGGACGGTCGCCGAGGCGCCGCGCGCCCTCCAGGACCGCCGGGTCGAGATCACCGGTCCCACCGACCGCAAGATGGTCATCAACGCGCTCAACTCCGGGGCGAGGATCTGGCTCGCGGACTTCGAGGACGCCACCTCCCCGACCTGGGAGAACGTGGTCGGCGGCCAGGTCAACCTGATCGACGCGTTCGAGGGTCGGATCGACTTCACCAGCGCGGCCGGCAAGGCCTACACCCTCAAGCCCGCCGCCGAACTCGCCACCGTCGTGGTCCGCCCGCGCGGCTGGCACCTGGACGAGAACCACCTGCTGGTCGACGGCGTCCCGGTGGCCGGCGCGTTCGTCGACTTCGGCCTGTACTTCTTCCACAACGCCGCCCGGCTGCTCGCCAAGGGCGCCGAGGACCCGAACTCCGGGCCGTACTTCTACCTGCCGAAGACCGAGAGCCACCTCGAAGCCCGGCTGTGGAACGACGTCTTCACCCACGCCCAGGCCGAACTCGGCATCCCGCACGGCACCGTCCGCGCCACCGTGCTGATCGAGACCATCACCGCGGCCTTCGAGATGGACGAGATCCTCTACGAGCTGCGCGACCACGCGGCCGGCCTCAACGCCGGGCGCTGGGACTACCTGTTCTCGATCGTCAAGAACTTCCGCGACGTCGGCGAGCACTACATCCTGCCGGACCGCAACAGCGTCACCATGGCCTCGCCGTTCATGGCCGCGTACACCCGGCTGCTGGTGCGGACCTGCCACAAGCGCGGCGCCCACGCGATCGGCGGCATGGCCGCGTTCATCCCCAGCCGCAAGGACCCGGAGGTCAACGCCGCCGCGTTGGAGAAGGTCAGGGCGGACAAGGACCGCGAGGCCGGCAACGGATTCGACGGCTCCTGGGTCGCCCACCCGGACCTGGTGCCGGTCGCCCGCGCCTCCTTCGACGCGGTACTCGGCGAGCGCCCCAACCAGAAGGACAACCCGGGCCCGTCCGAGCCGGTCACCGCGGCCGAACTGCTCGACATCGCGGGCGCCGGGGGCACCTGCACCCACGTCGGGCTGCACAACGCCGTCCAGGTCGGCATCCGCTACATCGAGGCGTGGCTGCGCGGCCTCGGCGCGGTCGGCATCTTCAACATGATGGAGGACGCCGCCACCGCCGAGATCTCCCGCTCGCAGATCTGGCAGTGGATCCACAACGGGGTCGTGCTGTCCGACACCGGCGAGAAGACCACCGCCGAGCTGGTCCGCGCCCTGGTCGCCGCGGAGCTGGCCGAACTCCGCGCCGAGCTGGGCGCCGAGGCCTACGCCGCCGGTCGCTGGCGCGAGGCGGCCCAGCTCTTCGAACAGGTCGCCCTGGCCGAGGAGTTCGCGGACTTCCTGACCCTCCCCGCGCTTCCCCTGCTGGGCTGAGCGCCAATCTGTCCGCCGCCGCCGCCGCTGCCGCCTGCCGGGCTGTAGCAGTTCCGCCACCCCTTTACTCCGTTCCGTACGGCGACGACATCCACCAGTCCTCTCGTCGCCGTGCGGAACGGCTTTTCCATGAGGAGTCCACGTATGGTCCGTGTCTTCTTCGACGGGCAGGCCATGGTCGGCGGCCCGTTCCATGCCAAGGTCGCCGACTCGCTGATCGGCCCGGCCCGTACCGCCCCTGGTTACCGCTTCTTCTCCATCGACGACGTCTGCCCCGGGCTCCTGTGCGACGCCACCGTGGACGCCGCGATCGAGGGCGAGCTGTACGAGATCACCCTGGAGCACCTGAGGGACGTCATCCTGCCCGGCGAGCCGCGGGAGTTGGAGCTCGGCGTGATCAAGCTGGAGGACGGCTCCGCGTGCCTGTCCATGCTGCTCGCACGTGGCGAGGTCGAGCGCGGCGTGCACCGCGAGATCACCCACCACGGCGGCTGGCGCGCCTACCTGGCCACGCTCGGCCGCACCGCCTGAACGCACAACAGCGAACAGGTGGCGGATGACAGCTTTCGTCATCTGTTCGCTGTCATCTGTCATCTGTCATCTGTTATCTGTTCGCTGAACTCTGTCCGCCGTCAGCCGCCCGCCCCCGAAAACGCCGTAGCCCCGAACCCTCGCCGTGGGTTCGGGGCTACGATCCGCACACCCGGCCGGGCGTACGGAGTCCGGGTCACGCACCGTCCCTGGGCGCCCCGGAGCCACTGGAGCGTCAGACCGGCCGGGAGGCCAGCTCCTTGGCCGCTCGGGCGCAGGCGCGGGCGATCCGGTCCTCGTTGACGGTGGTCAGCTCGCCCTTCTCGACCACGGCGTTGCCGTTGACGAACAGCACCGCCAGCGGCGGCAGCGCGCCGAAGGTGAGGGCCGCGACCGGGTCGGCGATCGAGGAGTGCATGACCCCGTCGATCTTCCACAGCGCCAGGTCGGCGAGCTTGCCGACCTCGATCGAGCCGATCTCGGCCTGCCGCCCGAGCACCCGGGCGCCGCCCATGGTGCCCAGCCGCAGCGCCTGGCGCCCGGTGAGGGCGGTCGGGTAGCCGTGCAGCCGGTTGATCAGCAGCGCGTTGCGCAGCTCCGTCCCCAGCTCGCCGGACTCGTTGGAGGCGGTGCCGTCCACGCCGAGCCCGACCGGCACGCCGGCCTTGAGCATGTCGGGCACCCGGGCGATTCCGGCGGCCAGCCGGGCGTTGGAGGACGGGCAGTGTGCGACGCCGGTGCCGGTCTCGGCGAACTTGGCGATGTCGGAGTCGTTCATGTGGACGCAGTGCGCCATCCAGACGTCCTCGCCGAGCCAGCCCACCGACTCGAAGTAGTCGGTCGGCCCCATGCCGAACAGCTCCTTGCAGAACTGCTCCTCCTCGGCCGTCTCCGAGCCGTGGGTGTGCAGCCGTACGCCCTTGCGGCGGGCGAGTTCGGCGGACTGGCGCAGCAGGTCGGTGGAGACCGAGAACGGCGAGCAGGGCGCCAGCGCGACGTGCAGCATCGAGCCGAAGGAGGAGTCGTGGTACCGGTCCACGGCGGCTTCGGAGGCGGCCAGGATGTCGTCGAGCTCCTCGACCGCGTGGTCCGGCGGCAGCCCGCCGTCCTTCTTGCCGCGGTCCATCGAGCCGCGCAGCGCGGTGAAGCGCAGGCCGAGCTCCTGGACGGCTTCGATGGAGGCGCCGAGGACGTCGCCGCCGTCCTCGGGGAAGACGTAGTGGTGGTCCGAGGCGGTGGTGCAGCCGGACTTGAGCAGGGCGGCGGCCGAGCCCTGGCTGGCGGCGTGCACGAGCTTCTCGTCGATCCGCGCCCAGGTCGGGTAGAGGGCGACCAGCCAGTCGAACAGGATGTCGTCCTGGGCGAGGCCGCGGGTGATCCACTGGTAGAAGTGGTGGTGGGTGTTGACCAAGCCCGGGGTGAGCAGGTGGCCCTCGCCGTTGATCCGGCGCACCACGTTGTCCAGCCACGCCGGGGCGGGGCCGTCGCCGACGGATTCGATCTTGTTGCCGAGGATGACCACGTGGCCTCGGGCGTACTCGGTGTCGGCGGCGTCGACGGTGGCGATCGCGACGTTCTCGATCACGATCCGCTGGTCGGCGGGCGGGGGCTGGACTGCCATGGTGTCACTCCTATGGGGGAGGGCCGGGAGGGGCGCGCACCGGCTGGTGCGCGCCGCTGCCCGGACCGGTCAGGACGGTGTCGCCGTCGGCACCGTCGCGTCGGAGGTCTGGCCGGATTCGGTCCGGCGGGCGGCTCCGACGTGGTGGAAGAGCAGGTTGAGCAGGACGGCCATCACGCAGCCGGCCGAGATCCCCGAGTGCATCAGGGTCCGGACGGCCTCAGGGAAGGAGTCGTAGAAGGTCGGCACGGCGATCGGGATGATCCCGACCCCGAGCGAGACCGACACCAGGATGGTGTTGGAGCCGGACTCCATACCGGCCTCCGCGAGGGTGCGGATCCCGCTCGCCGCGACCGTGCCGAAGAGCACGATCCCGGCGCCGCCGAGTACGGGCTGCGGCACCAGGGAGACGACCGAACCGAGCACGGGGAAGAGCCCCAGCAGGATCAGGATGCCGCCACCGGCCGCGACCACGAAGCGGCTGCGGATCCTCGTCAGCGCCACCAGCCCGATGTTCTGGGCGAAGGCGCTGGCGGCGAAGCCGTTGAAGACGGGACTGAGCGCGGTGGCCAGTCCGTCGGCCCGTAGACCGGCGGCGAGCGTGGGTTCGTCGGCCTCGCGCTCCACGATCTTGCCGAGCGCGAGCATGTCGGCGGTGGACTCGGTCATCGAGACCAGCATGACGATGCAGAGCGAGACGATCGCGGCAGCGTCGAACATCGGCGTGCCGAAGTGGAACGGGGACGGGAGGGCGAAGACCTTCGCCTCCCTGACCGCGCCGAAGTCGGCCAGCCCCAGCGGGAAGGCGATCAGGGTGCCGAACGCCAGACCGACGAGCAGGGACAGCTGCTGCCAGAAGCCGCGCAGCAGCCGGTTGCAGAGCACCACCGCGGCGAGGGTGATCGCGGCGAGGCCGATGGCCCGCATGGAGCCGAACCCGGGGGCGCTCGGCGAACCGCCGCGCGCCCAGTTCACCGCCACCGGGAGCAGGGACACCCCGATGAGGGTGATCACGGTGCCCTGGACGACCGGGGGGAAGAACCGGATGAGCTTGCAGAAGTACGGCGCCGCGAGGAAGCACAGGCCCCCCGCGACGATCACCGCTCCGAAGATCACCGGGAGGGCGGTCTTCGGGCCGTGTTCGTTCGCTATCGCGATCATGGGCGCGACGCCCGCGAACGAGACGCCGTTCACGAACGGCAGCCGCGCGCCGATCCTCCAGACGCCGAGGGTCTGGAGCAGGGTGGCCAGTCCGGCGGTGAACAGGCTGGCCGAGATGAGCAGGGCGAGGTCGGCGGCGGAGAGCCCGACGCCGGCGCCGACGATGAGCGGGGGTGCGACGACCCCCGCGTACATCGCGGCGACGTGCTGGAGCCCGGTGGAGAACAGCTTCATCGGGGGTAGCACCTCGTCCACGGGGTGGGTACCGGACCCGGACGGCTTGCCGGGGAGGCGGTGTGACGTGCCGTCCGGGCCGGGGGTTCTTGCCGGGGTGGAACCGCCGTCTGAACTGCTGGTGTTGCTGGGTGCCATGTCGAGCCCCTCTTGTGCCCGTGGCTCCCGGCGCGCCCGTGGCGCTGGAGACCCCCCGAGGGCGGGACGGCGGAGTAAGGATCCCTCGGGGCGCTTCTCCAGTGCCCCGGGCCGGCCGCCGCGAGGCGGGCACGAACTCCGGTTGGTGGGGGTGGAGAAACAGGTGGTGCGGATGGTGCGGGTGGTGCGGTCCGCCCGGACCCGACCGGCCGGCGCGGGCCGGAGGGTGCGGCGACTCCGGGCGGAGTCCATGCGGTCGGGGCGGGGGAGGTCAGGCGACCGGGATGACCGGGACGACGCCCTCGCGGTGCACGGTGCCCTCGATCAGGCCGTACATGCGGTCCGCGGCGTAGTAGACCTCGTTCTCGTTCTTGAGGCCGAAGGGCGCGAGGTCGACGAGGAAGTGGTGCTTGTTGGGCAGTTCGAGGCGTACCTCGTCCACCTCGGCGCGGTTGTTGAGGACCCGGGTTCCCATCGCGTGCAGGGTCTGCTGCAGCGAGTAGGAGTAGGTCTCGGCGAACGCCTCCAGCATGTGCCGCTTCACGTGGGTGTAGGAGCGGTTCCAGTTGGGCTGGGCCTCGCCGTCCCGGCCGCTGTAGCCGTACTTCCAGCGGGCGGTGACCTGGGTGGCGAGGATGCGGTCGTACGCCTCCTGCAGGGTGGTGTACTTGTCCTTGATGTAGCCCCAGAACTCCGAGTTGGTGGAGTTCATGACGATGAGGTCCTTGAGGCCGGAGATGACCTGGACCTTCTCACCGTCGTAGACGACCTCGGTGGTGCGGGTCTCCTGGCCGTTGCGGACGAAGGAGTGGCCGATCTCCTCCGAGCCGATGAAGCGGGCCGAGCTGTCCGGCGTCTTGATCCGGTCCCAGGCGTACTCCTCGATCCGGATCCGGGCGCTGTGCACGACTCCGCGCTCGGTGTCCTCGACGAAGTGTCGGGCCAGGATGATGCCGAAGGCCTCGGCCGACTCGATCCCGTACTCCTTGGCGAAGGCGTAGACGGTGTTCTTGGTGGTGTCGGTGGGAAGGCAGTTGGCGTTCGACCCGGTGAGGTGGACGTCCTCGAACTCGCCTTGGAGGGAGACCGAGACGTTCAGGTCCTTGATCTCGTGGCGGGTGGAGTCACGGTAGACCCGGACGATGCGGTTCTCCGCCTTGCCGTACTGGTTCTGACCGAGCACGTGGGCCATGACAGGCTCCTAAGCTTCCAGGTCGGTCTACTGGCTTCCGCGGTAGACCGAGTATCCGAACGGGTTCAGCAGCAGCGGCACGTGGTAGTGCTGCTGCGCGGGCGCGACCGTGAAGACGATCGAGACCTCGGGGAAGAACGGCGGCTCCGTGGACTTGCGCGCGTAGTGGGCGCCGGTGTCGAAGAGCAGCCGGACGACCGAGCCCGCCTCCACGGCCGGCAGGTCCTTGACCCGGCCGTCGGAGTCCGTGGCGGAGGTGCCGAGCACCTGCCAGCCACCCTCGGTGTGCAGTGCGAGCTCGACCGGGACGCCCTCGGCCGGGCGGCCGAGGCTGGTGTCGAGCACGTGGGTGGAGATGCCAGTCATGGGTGAGGTGACCTTACTGATGGCAGAGGTGATGATGCGCCAGATATTGACGGGATGCGACATTCGGGCGGTGCGCGCGGCCCCGTGGAGCATTCTTGACGATATGTCAGATTGCGTCGAGGAGGCGGCTGAGCCGGATGTCGTTGATCTTGCGCAGCTCGCCCCGGACGATCTCCGCCTCGGTGGCGGGGTCGTTGGGGTAGCGCTCGCGCAGGGCGGCGAGCATGGCGACCGCGGTGCGGCCGGTCGCGCAGATCAGGAACACATGGCCGAACTTGGCCTCGTAGGCGGCGTTGGCCCGGTGCAGTTCGTCGAGGACGGCTTGGTCCACGCCCTGGATGCCGGCCTGCTCGCGCTCGGAGGTGGCGTCGCCCGCCTTGGGTCGGCCGATCCGGGCGTGGCCGGCCATCGCGTCGCGCAGGTCCGCGGCGGTCAGCACGGCCATCGCCGCCGCGTTGGCGGCGAGCAGGGCCTCCCGGCTCGACCAGGGCTTGGCCTGCGCGACGGCGGCGGCCCAACGGGGGCTGGAGCATACCTCCAGCAGGAGCTCTTCCAGCTCCGCGGCATCGGCCGCGGCCAGGGCGTCAAGGGCGTGGGGGTGGTTGGTCACGGGTGGACCTCCTGAAGAGTGGTGCCACCCGGAAAAGCTAGATCGACCCCACCCTGTCGTCAACAGTTTGTTGAACGGTTGGTGGTTACGTTTTGAACCGGCCCGCGATGCCGGGCCCTTTCGTGTGCGATTCGCCAAGTGTGCCCCGCCGTGGGTCGATCCAGACTGTCCACAGCGGCGGGGTCACTCGTTCGGCGGGCCGCTCTCCGGGCTCGCCCGGGAGGGGGCTCGGGCCTCAGGAGGACTTCGCGCCGTCCTGGCGGTTGAGGTAGTTGTACACGGTGAAGCGGCTGACGCCGAGCGCCGAGGCGACCGTCTCGACCCCGTGGCGGACGGTGAAGGCGCCGCGCTCCTCCAGGAGTGCGACGACCCGCTGCTTCTCCCCGCGGTCGAGCTCGGCCAACGGCCGGCCGTCGAACTGGCGGGCCATCTCGGCCAGTAGCCGGTCCAGTGCGCTGCTCAGGTGCGGCAGCCGGACGGCCAGAGCCGGGACGCCCTCCCACTCCAGGACGACGTCCTCGGCCTTCGCCTCGTCCAGCGGGACGGGCGTCGCGCCGACCGCGTCCAGCAGCGGCTTGACCGCCGCGGCGAGCGGGTGTTGCGCGTGCTCGGTCACGGCGTGCCGCCCTCCTCGCCCAGCACGCTGACCTGGACGGAGATCCGGGTCGCGCCGGCGTCCAGGGTCTCCCGGAGCAGCCTGGTCACCGCGGTGAGGACCTGGTCGGCCTCGCCCTCGGCGCCGGTCCCGAAGGGGCCGACCGACACATCCAGGCCGGCCTCGTCGACGACCTTGCGGGCCGCCGCGGCGTGCTCGGGGAACGTGTCCAGCTCGAACGGTTCTGTCGTGAACTCCACCATCAATCGCACGTGCTCACTGTATCGAGCGGGGGTGGCGGCGGGCAGGGGCCGGGGACCCGTCCGCAGGTCCCGGGCGGTCCGGAGGGGGCTCCGGGCGGCTTCAACAAAATGTTGCGACACCCTTGACACCCACTCGGCGGGCCGGAGATGCTTCCACCACACAGAATCCCTCTTCCGTATCGTGGAAGTTGCGGATGAAGGAGGAGAGTGAGAGGTGATGGACGTGACGGCGGCCGCCAAGCACGGCTTCACGGTCAACCTGTCGATCCTGTTCAGCGAACTCCCGCTGCTGGAGCGCCCCGCGGCGGCTGTCGCGGCCGGCTTCACGGCCGCCGAACTCTGGTGGCCCTTCGGTGCGGAGCACAACCCGTCCCGGGCCGAACTGGACGCGCTCCGCATGGCGTTCAGCGACGCGGGGGTCCGGCTCACCGGCCTCAACTACCTGGACGACCTGAGCCGGGGCGTCCGGGGCACCGCCTCGGTCCCGTCCGAGAAGGAGCGGTTCCGCGCCAACGTCCCGGTCGCGGCGGAGCTCGCCGCCTCGCTCGGTGCCACCGCGCTCAACGCGCTGTACGGCAACCGGGTCGAGGGCGTCGAGCCGGCCGAGCAGGACGCGCTGGCGCTGGAGAACCTGGCGCTCGCCGCCCGGGCCGCGCACGGGATCGGCGCGATCCTGCTGATCGAGGCCCTCAACAAGGCCGAGTCGCCGGACTACCCGCTGGTCTCCGCGGCCGCCGCGGTCGAGGTGGTCGACAAGGTCAACGCCGCCACCGGCCTGGGGAACGCCAAGTTCCTCTGCGACCTGTACCACCTGGCCAAGAACGGCGAGGACCTGGCGGCGGTCATCGACACCTACGCCGACCGGATCGGCCACGTGCAGATCGCCGACAATCCGGGCCGCAACGAGCCCGGCACCGGCGAGCTGGACTTCGAGGACCTGTTCGCCCGGCTCGATGCCGCCGGCTACCGCGGCCCGATCGGCCTGGAGTACCGCCCCTCCACCGGCGTCAGCGCCGACAGCTTCGGCTGGCTGCCGCGCGAGCTGCGCGCGGCCCGGTAGCGCGGCCCGATCGCGCGGCCCGGCAGTGCGGCGCACCCACCGCCCGCCCGGCAAGCCACCACCCACCCCGCACACGTAAGGAACTCGACGCGATGAGCGCCTCCCGCAAGATCGCCTTCGTCGGCCTCGGCATCATGGGCAAGCCCATGGCCGTCAACCTGGTCAAGGCCGGCCACCAGGTGACCGGCTTCGACCTCTCCCAGGCCTCGATCGACGCCGTCGTCGCGGCCGGCGGCCGGGGTGCCGCCAGCATCGCGGACGCGGTGAAGGACGCCGAGGTCGTCATCACCATGGTCCCGGCCGACCCGCACGTCGAGGCGGTCGTCCTCGGCGAGGGTGGTGTCCTGGAGAACGTCAAGGCCGGCACCCTGGTGATCGACATGTCCTCGATCACCCCGCAGACCTCCATCAAGGTCGGTAAGGCCGCCCGGGAGAAGGGCGTGCGCGCCCTGGACGCCCCGGTCTCCGGCGGCGAGGCCGGTGCGGTCGAGGCGGTCCTTTCGATCATGGTCGGCGGTGCGGCGGAGGACTTCGCCGAGGCCGAGCCGCTGTTCGACGCGCTGGGCACCACGGTCGTGCACGTCGGCCCGGCCGGCGCCGGCCAGACCGTCAAGGCCGCCAACCAGCTGATCGTCGCGGTCAACATCCAGGTGCTCGCCGAGGCCGTGGTGTTCCTGGAGAACGCCGGCGTCGACCTCGCCGCCGCGCTGGACGTGCTCGGCGGCGGCCTGGCCGGCTCGACCGTGCTCAACCGCAAGAAGGCGAACATGCTGGGCCGCGAGTTCGCCCCCGGCTTCCGGATCGACCTGCACCACAAGGACATGGGCATCGTCACCGACGCCGCCCGTGCCGTGGGCGCCGCGCTGCCGGTCGGCGCCGTGGTGGCCCAGCTGGTCGCCTCCGCCCGGGCCAACGGCGACGGCTCGCTGGACCACTCGGCGCTGCTGCGCGGCGTCGAGCGGCTCTCCGGCCGCGAGGTCGAGTAACACCCCCGGGGGCTCCTGAGCGGAGCCCCCGGCCCTGAGCTCCTCCTGGTGGCGTGTACCTGATCCGGTCGTGCCCGCGCCGCCAGGAGGCCGGACCCGACCGGCGTGCGGGCCGGGGCTCATCCGCCCGCCCGCCGGTCGATCCAGCCGGTGATGCGCGCACCCTCCCCGGGGGGTACTTCGGTCGTGCCCAGTGCGCATCGCCTGGCCCCCTCCCCGCCGAGGGGAGCCCCTCGTACGTCGGAAGCGGGACGAGGGGAACGGCGGGGAGGGGGTCGCACCGCCCGTGCGGGTCGCACCGCCCGTGCGGGCGTGCACCACCCGGGCGGGGGGTCGCATCCCCGAGGCCGCCGGACACATGCTTGTCGAACCACCGTCATGCCCCTACGGAAGTGAGGACCACGCCATGCCCCCCACCCCCCACCAGGGCCATGTGGTCGTAGCTCCGGACAAGTTCAAGGGCACCCTGGAGGGCGCCGAGGTCGCCGCCCGGATCGCCGCCGGCATCCGGCGCGCCGCGCCCGGTACCGAGGTGCGCGAACTGCCCGTCGCCGACGGCGGCGAGGGCACCCTGGCCGCCGCGCTCGCGGCCGGCTTCACCCGCGTCCCGGCCAAGGTGGCCGGCCCGACCGGCCTGCCGGTGGACGCCGCGCTGGCCGTCCGTGGCGACACCGCCGTGGTCGAGCTGGCCCAGGCCTCCGGCCTCGCCCGGCTCCCCGGCGGCCGGACCGCGCCGCTCGCGGCCGGCTCCTACGGGGTCGGCCAGCTGATCGGTCGGGCGCTCTCGCTGGGCGCCAAGCGGATCGTGCTGGGCCTCGGCGGCAGCGCCGGCACCGACGGCGGTGCCGGCATGGTGCAGGCGCTCGGGGTCGGCCTCCTGGACGCCGACGGCACCGAACTGCCCCCCGGCGGGGCCGCGTTGCGCAGGCTCGACCGGATCGAGCCCGGCCGGCTGGCCGAGCTGCTGACCGGTGTCGAGATCGTGGTCGCCTGCGACGTGGACAACCCGCTGCTCGGCCCGCGCGGCGCCGCCGCCGTCTACGGCCCGCAGAAGGGCGCCGACGGGGCCGACCTGGTGGTCCTGGAGGAGGGCCTGACCCGCTTCGCCGACCAGGTCGCCGCGGTCACCGGCCGCGACGTACGGCAGGCCCCCGGTGCCGGGGCCGCTGGCGGGGTGGGCTTCGCCGCGCTCGCCCTGCTCGGCGCCACCATGCGACCCGGTATCGAGCTGCTGCTCGAACTGCTGGGTTTCGACGAGGCCGTGCGTGGGGCACGCCTCGTCGTCACCGGCGAGGGCTGCCTGGACGCGCAGACGCTCCACGGCAAGGCCCCCGCCGGAGTCGCCGCGGCGGCTGCCCGGGCGGGGGTTCGGGTGGCCGCTGTGGCGGGCCGGTTGGAGCTCTCCGAGCCCGAGTGGCGCGCGGCCGGGTTCACCCTCGCGATCGCCCTCACCGATCTGGCCGAGCGGCCGGGGGACAGCCTGACCAAGGCCGGTGAGCTGGCCGAGGTCGCGGGGGAGCGGTTGGCCGAAGAGCTGCTGCCGGCCTGATCCCTCGTACGTTCCTCCATTGACGTTTTGTTGAAGGCGGGCCTAGGCTCCCGGCAATCCTTCGCCTCCACCCGTGTTCCACCATCCCCGACTCCCAGGTTTCGGAGGTCCCCCATGCCTGTCGGCCAGCCAGCGGTGATCCGCTCCCGTCGGGTGGTGCTGCCCGAGGGCGAGCGCCCCGCGGACGTGCTGATCCGGGACGGGAAGATCGAGCAGGTCGCCGCGCACGGCTCGCTCACGGTCGGCGACGCCGAGCTCGTCGACCTCGGCGACACCGCCCTGCTGCCCGGCCTGGTCGACACCCACGTGCACGTCAACGAGCCCGGCCGCACCGAGTGGGAGGGCTTCGCCACCGCCACCCGGGCGGCCGCGGCGGGCGGCGTCACCACGATCATCGACATGCCGCTCAACTCGATCCCGCCCACCACCACGGTGGCGGGGCTGGCCGCCAAACGGAAGACCGCCGAGGGCCAGGCCTGGGTCGACCTCGGCTTCTGGGGCGGCGCCGTCCCCGGCAACGTGCCGGACATCGAACCCCTTTACCGGGAGGGCGTGTTCGGCTTCAAGAGCTTCCTCGCCCCCTCCGGCGTGGACGAGTTCCCGCACGTCGAGGGCGCCGACCTGGAGGCCGCGCTGGCCGAGCAGGTCCGGATCGGGGCGCTGGCGATCATCCATGCCGAGGATCCGGCCGTGCTGGCCGCCGCGCCGCACCGACCCGGCGTCCACTACCGGGACTTCCTCGCCTCCCGCCCCGCCGACGCGGAGACCGCGGCCGTCGCCCACCTGCTGGCGGCGCTCGACAAGACCGGCTCCCGTCGGACCGGCGCCCGGGTGCACATCCTGCACGTCTCCTCGGCGGCCGTGCTGCCGCTGCTGCGCCGGGCCCGCGAGGACGGCGTCCAGGTGACCGCCGAGACCTGCCCGCACTACCTGACGCTGGCGGCCGAGCAGGTGCCGGACGGCGACACCGCCTTCAAGTGCTGCCCGCCGATCCGCGACGAGGCCAACCGGGACGCGCTCTGGGAGGCCCTGGCGAACGGCGAGTTCATCGCCGTCGTCTCCGACCACTCCCCGTCCACTCCCGACCTCAAGTCGCTGCCCGAATACGGCGGCAGCGGCGACTTCGCGGCCGCCTGGGGTGGCATCGCCTCGCTGCAGTTGGGCCTGCCGGCCGTCTGGACCGAGGCCCGTCGGCGCGGCCACACCCTGGCCGACGTGGTGCGCTGGATGTCCGCCGGACCGGCCGAGCTGGTCGGCCTCAGCGGTATCAAGGGCGCCATCGCGGCGGGCTGCGACGCCGACCTGGTCGCGTTCGACCCCGACGGCGAATTCGCCGTCCACGCGGGCGAGTTGCATCACCGAAACCCGGTCACCCCGTATGCGGGTCGGACCTTGACCGGCGCCGTCCGCACCACCTGGCTGCGCGGCCGCGCGGTGGACACCGGAGCCGAGCCGTTCGGACGCCAGCTCACCCGGCCCTCCAACCCCCTTTCCGACAGCACTTCCTGATCCAGCGCGGCCTGAACCGACACCGTCTTCTGAGGAGAGTCAGTGACCACTGCCGACACCCCGAGCGCTCCCTTCACCGAGCTGGTCGACCTGGCCTCCCGGCTGCTCGGCGCGGGCGTCGTCGCCACCAATGAGGACACCTTCGCGGACGCGGAGAACCTGCTGGTCGCCAAGCCCGCCGAGTTCCGCCCGCACACCTTCGGCCACAAGGGCCAGATCATGGACGGCTGGGAGTCCAAGCGCCGGCGCGGCGTCTCCGCCGACCAGCCGCACCCCACCGACCGGGACCACGACTGGGCGATCGTCCGGCTCGGCGTCGGCGGCGTGATCCGCGGCCTCATCGTCGACACCGCCCACTTCACCGGCAACTACCCGGAGAGCGCCTCGGTCGAGGCCGCCTCCGTCCCCGGGCACCCCTCGCCCGAGGAACTGCAGGACGCCGAGTGGACCGTCATCCTGGCGCGCACCCCGCTCCAGGGCGACACCGTCCACGAGTTCGCCGTCCAGGACGACACCCGCTACACCCACGTGCGGCTGAACATCTTCCCGGACGGCGGCGTCGCCCGGCTCCGGGTGCACGGCGAGGTGCTGCCGGACCCGCGCGAACTGGACGGCCTCACCTTCGACCTGGCCGCCCAGGAGTACGGCGGCGTGGCCGAGGCGGCCTCCGACCGCTACTTCTCCTCCCCGCACAACCTGAACGCTCCCGGTCGCGCCTCCGTCATGGGCGAGGGTTGGGAGACCCGGCGCCGGCGCGACAAGGCCAACGACTGGGTACAGATCGCCCTGGCCGGGGGCGGTGAGGTCCTGGCCGCCGAGGTGGACACCACCCACTTCGTCGCCAACGCCCCCGGCTGGGCCGACCTGATCGGCTTCGACGCCTCGACCGGACAGGACCCGGCCGGCGGCGAGTGGTTCGAGATCCTGCCCCGCACCCGTCTGCAGCCCGACACCCGGCACCGCTTCCGGCTCGACGTGGGCCGCTCGGTGACCCACGTGCGGATCAACGTGTACCCGGACGGCGGGCTCGCCCGCCTCCGGCTCACCGGCCGCCTCACCGAGGCCGGCCGCGCGGCCCTCGCGCTGCGCTGGTTCAACGCCGCCCCGGCCGCCGAGGCCGCGGCCGCGCTCACCGCCGCCGGCCTGGCCGGCGAGGAGGCCGCCGCGCTGACCGCCGCCCGTCCGCTGGCGGACCCGGCCGCGGCCACCGCCGCGGTGGCCGGCCTCCAGCCGTCCGACGGCCCCGACGGCGAGCACTCCGCCCGCCGCCGCTCGGCGCTCTGGCGCCTGCTCGGCATCTGAGCCGCGGCGCTCGCCCACCTCTCCACGCACCGCCTTTTCGACACCTGAAGGACCCTCCATGTCCAAGATCCTGACCACGGAGTCCGGCGCCCCGGTCGCCGACAACCAGAACTCGGCCTCGGCCGGCGAGTACGGCCCGCTGCTGATCCAGGACCAGCACCTGCTGGAGAAGCTGGCCCGGTTCAACCGCGAGCGCATCCCGGAGCGCGTCGTGCACGCCCGCGGCTCCGGCGCGTACGGCTACTTCGAGGTCACCGACGAGGTGTCGCGGTACACCCGGGCGGCGTTCCTGTCCGAGGTCGGCAAGCGCACCGAGGTCTTCCTGCGCTTCTCCACCGTGGCCGGCAACCTGGGCGCCAGCGACGCGGTGCGCGACCCGCGCGGCTTCGCGCTGAAGTTCTACACCGAGGACGGCAACTACGACCTCGTCGGCAACAACACCCCGGTGTTCTTCATCAAGGACCCGATCAAGTTCCCCGACTTCATCCACTCGCAGAAGCGCGACCCGTACACCGGCGTGCAGGAGGCGGACAACGTCTGGGACTTCTGGGCCCACTCGCCGGCCTCGACCCACCAGATCACCTGGCTGTTCGGCGACCGCGGCATCCCGGCCTCGTACCGCCACATGAACGGCTACGGCTCGCACACCTACCAGTGGGTCAACGCCGAGGGTGAGGCCTACTGGGTGAAGTACCACTTCAAGACCAACCAGGGCATCCGCTCCCTGGACGGCGGCCAGGCCGCCGAGGTGGTCGGCGCCGACGCCGACTCGCACCAGCGCGACCTGCACCAGGCCATCGAGCGCGGGGTGTTCCCGTCCTGGACCCTCTACGTCCAGCTGATGCCGGTCGCCGAGGCGGCGGACTACCGCTTCAACCCCTTCGACCTCACCAAGGTGTGGCCGCACGCCGACTACCCGCTGGTCAAGGTCGGCCGCCTGGTGCTCAACAAGAACCCGGAGAACGTCTTCGCCGAGGTCGAGCAGTCCGCGTTCTCGCCGAACAACTTCGTGCCCGGCATCGGCCCGTCCCCGGACAAGATGCTCCAGGGCCGGCTGTTCGCCTACGCGGACGCCCAGCGGTACCGCCTCGGCGTCAACCACACCCTGCTGCCGGTGAACGCCCCGCGCGCCACCGAGGCCGCCAACTACGGCCGGGACGGGTTCATGGCCGTCAACAGCGCCGGCCGCGGCAAGAACTACGAGCCCAACTCGTACGACGGCCCGACCCAGAGCGACAGCGCGCTCGCCGCGCCGGTCAAGGTGGACGGCCGCACCGGCGCCTACGCCACGCCGGCCCACACCAAGGACGACGACTTCTTCCAGGCCGGCGAGCTGTACCGGCTGATGTCGGAGGGCGAGAAGACCCGCCTGGTCGACAACATCGCGGGCTCCCTGGCGCAGGTGACGCGGGACGACGTGGTGGAGAAGAACCTGGCCCACCTCCACGCCGCCGACGAGGAGTACGGCGCCCGGGTCGAGGCCGCTGTCGCCAAGCTGCGCGACGGCGACGAGGGCTGACCCTGACTCAGGGGCCGGGGGTCGACTGATCGACCGCTCCTTCCGCACCCCCTCACCGGCCGCCGGGGCCCGCACCCAGGCGGCCGCATGACGGGCTCCTCCCCCCAGGGCAGTGGGGGGCCCGTTGGGCGTCGTGCGGCCGGAGTCGTCTCGAGGGGCCCCTTTTACCAGCCGACCGGCAGCTGCTCCACGGAATGTTCACGGATATTCACGGACGCCAGTTGCCGGGGCCGCCGGGTGGATAGGCTGGAGGCCGCCCGCGGTCGCTCCGTGGGGGGACATCGGAAGGGGACGACATGTCGACACCAGCCCCGGGTCGTCACGCCGCGCTGGACCAGGGTCTGACGGGCCCGTTCACCTCCCTGCAGTACGCCCTCAGACTGCTGGAGGCCGTCGACCGGCACCCCGACGGTGCCACCCTGGTCGCCCTCGCGAGGGAGACCTCGCTCGGCCTGCCGACCGTCCGGCGGCTCGCCGAGCTCCTCGAGATCGAGGGCTACCTCCAGTGCCAGGACGGCGGTTGGGTGCTCGGCGGCACCTTCGCCCTGCTCGGACAGCACAACCGGGAGCAGCTCGTCAAGGCCCGACTGAATCGCAAACTCGCCGAACTCCGGGACGAGTTGGGCGCCGCGGTGTACTTCAGCCGGTACCACGACGGGGAGTTGTCGGTCGAGGCGGTCTCTGCTTCCGACTTCGCGCCGGCCGTCCAGGAGTGGGTGGACTTCCGCGCCACCGCGCACGCCAGCGCGATCGGCAAGTGCCTGCTCAGTCAGCTGGACGTGGACGGCCGGCGCGACCACCTCTCCCGGCACCCGGTAGCCCGGCTCACCTCCCGCACCGTCACCGACGCCGACCAGCTGATGCACCGGCTGGAGCGGCAGCCGGCCACCGTGCCGGTGCTGGACATCCAGGAGTACGCCCTCGGTACGGTGTGCGCCGCGGTGCCGATCACGGCGGGCAGCACGGTCGGCTGCCTGGCCACCTCGATGCCGGTGGACAACATCCACAAGCTGAAGGCCGCCGCGGAACTGCTGGCGGCCCGGGCGGCGCCGCTGATGCTGGCGATGGCGGTCTGAGCGGCGCCGCCGCGCGCTGCCCGGCCCTGCTCGACGGGCCCCGTCGGACGTGTCGCGTCCGGCGGGGCCCGCCTGTTTTCCGACGGAGTGTTTCCGGGTTTCCGACGGAGTGATTCCGAGGTCGCCTCCCGGCGCACATCACTTATTAGACTCGATGTCGATAAGAGTCGCCGAAACCCTTGTCGGCGCCGCTACCGGCGAGTACGTTTCCCTGAGCCGAGCCGCCGCTCCCAGGTCAGGAGGGCCTGCCATGCCCCGATCCACCCCCGTCCCCGCCCTCGCCGCCCCCGCCGCGCGCGTGCACGACAGCCTCGTCCTGGAGCCCCGGGACGTCCGCTTCGACTGGGCGCAGCTGCCGCTGCACTGGATCCCGGACGAGCCGATGGCCACCCACGTCATCAACGTGCTGCACCTACTGCTGCCCGAGGGCGAGCGCTGGTTCGTCAAGGTGTTCAAGGAGGCGCTGCCGCTCATCCGGGACGAGCAGCTGCGCGAGGAGGTGCTCGGGTTCATCGGGCAGGAGGCCATCCACGCCGAGGCGCACCAGGAGGTGCTCGACCACCTCCTCGACCAGGGGCTCGACCCGCGCCCGTACGTGCGGCAGATCGCCTGGCTGTTCCAGCGCATCCTGGGCGGCAAGCCGGGCCTGACACCGGCCCGGCGGCGGGAGAACATCATCGAGCGGGTCGCCTTCATCGCGGCGATCGAGCACTTCACCGCCTTCCTCGGCGACTGGGCGCTCAACTCGCCGGGCCTGGACCGGGCCAAGGCCGATCCGACGATGCTCGACCTGCTGCGCTGGCACGGCGCCGAAGAGGTCGAGCACCGCAGCGTCGCCTACGACCTGATGGTCCACCTGGACCCGGGCTACCTGCGCCGGGTGCGCGGGATGGCGGTGTCCGGGCCGCTGCTGGTCCACCTCTGGGTGCGCGGGGCCCGCTTCCTGCTGGCCGCCGACCCGACGCTGGAGGGGCGGCTCAAGCCCACCTGGCGGGAGGCGGGGCGGATCGCCAAGCGCGGACTGCTGCCGGACCCGCTCCGGTCGGTCCGCTCCGGGCTGCGCTACCTGCGGCCGGGATACCACCCGACCCAGGAGGGGTCCTCCAGCCAGGCGCTGGGCTACCTCGCCACCTCCCCGGCCGCCCGCGCCGCCGCCGCGAACAACTGACAACTGACAACTGACGGATTTCAGCAAACAGAGGACGTCATCTGTTCGCTGAAATCTGAAGTCTGAAATCTGAAACCCGTCAGCTGTCGCCCGCCCCTCTCCCACGCCAAGGACCCGCCCGGATGGACCTGCTCACCCCGCCCCCAGACCTCTACGGCCGCCCCCGCGTCGACGCCTTCATCCGCTTCCTCACCGCCTTCGGCGACCGCTACTCCCCGGCCCTGGGCAGTCCCCTGCTGCGCCGCAACCCCCGCCGCCCGCTCAGTCGCCCCACCCCGCAGCTGCAGCTGGTCGTCACCGCCCGCCGGGAACTCGCCGCCGACATCATCGAGTTGAGCCTCGCCGACCCCTCCGGCGGCCGGCTGCCGCCCTGGCAGCCCGGCGCCCACCTGCGCCTCGCCCTGCCCTCCGGCCGCGAGCGCCACTACTCGCTCAGCGGCGACCCGGCCGAGCGGCGCGGCTACCGGATCGCCGTCCGCAAGCTGCCCGGGGGCGGCGGCGGTTCCGTCGAGATCCACGACACCCTGCACCCCGGCGCCCGCCTCGCCGCCCGCCGCCCGCGCAACGGCTTCGCCTTCTGCGCCGAGCCCGCCGTCCTGCTGCTGGCCGGCGGCATCGGCATCACCCCGCTGCTGCCGATGGTCCACGAGGCCCAGCGGCACGGCCTGGACTGGCGCCTGGTCCACGTCGGCCGCAGCGTCGACACCCTCCCGTACGCGGAGGAGCTGCGCTCCCTCGACCCGCACCGCGTGGTGCTGCGCACCGACGACGAGCACGGCGGCGTCCCCACCGGCGCCGAACTGCTCGCCCACGCCCCGCGCGGCGCGGCCGTCTACTGCTGCGGCCCGGCCCCGATGCTCGCCGCCGTCCAACGGGCACTGGACGGGTCCCCGGCCTCCGCCCTGCACTTCGAGCGCTTCGGCGCGGCCCCGATCACCGACGGCGAGCGCTTCGCCGTCCGGCTCGGCACCGACGGCCCGACCCTGGACGTCCCTGCCGACCGCTCCGCCCTGGACGTGCTGCGCGAGGCCCGCCCGGACCTCCCGTACTCATGCCACCAGGGCTTCTGCGGTACCTGCGAGGTCCGTCTGCTGTCCGGTACGCCAGACCACCGGGACCGCCGCCTCACCCCCGAGCAGCGTGTGGCCGGCGCCCTGCTGCCCTGCGTCTCCCGGGCCGCCGAGGGCGAGACCCTCGTGCTCGACGTCTGACCGCCGCCCAGCCGCAGCGTCCCGAGAAGGAGCCTCCCGATGCCCCCGATGGCGAATGCGATGCCGACGTTCTCCTACACCGAGCGCGACCTCGCCCGCTTCCGCGAGACCCAGCAACTCGCCTACCACTGCGCCGAACAGGTCGCCGCCTGGATCGAACCGGGCGTCACCGAGCGGCAGGCCACCGCCGAGCTGCGCCGCCGCCTGGTCGCCGCCGGGGTGCAGGACTTCTTCCACGTCCCCTTCGCCTGGTTCGGCGACCGGACGGCCTTCCGGCACTTCCGCACCCCGCTGCAGTTCTTCGCCGGCAACCGCAAGCTGGAGGAGGGCATGCCGTACGTGCTGGACTGCGCGCCCGTCGTGGACGGCTACACCGCCGACATCGGCTACGGCGGCAAGGTGGGCGAGAACAAGGTCTGGGACCGCCTGGCCGCCGACCTCAAGGTCTACCGCGAGCTGATCCTCGCCGAGGTGCGCGCCCGCAAGCCGCTCAACGAGGTGTACGCGGCCGTGGACGCGCAGATCGCCGCGCACGGCTACGACAACCGCCACCAGGTCTACCCGGGCCGGGTGATCGGCCACCAGGTCACCCGCACCACCGTGCGCGGCCCGGCCGGGGTGAACGTCTTCGGCTTCGGCGTGCGCACCCTGCAGACCCTCGGCCGCGAACTCATCTCCGAGCGCCTGCACGGCCGTTCGCCACTGTGGGCGGACGGCCGCTCCTCCCGGCACGCTCCCACCCCGGGCCTGTGGGCGGTCGAGCCGCACATCGGATTCCGCGGCGTGGGCATCAAGTTCGAGGAACTGCTGGTGGTCACCGAGGACGACGCCTACTGGCTCGACGACGACCTCCCGCACGTCCGCCGCTGGACCGCCACCGACGAGTCGGCCGACACTGACCGGGTCGACGCCCAGCCGACCGATGACGAGCCGACCGATGACGAGCCGACCGCCCTGGAGGCCACCCGATGACGACCCCGATCCGCCGCCGGACCGTTCACTCCGGCGGCCTCCCGCTCGCCGTCTTCGAGCAGGGCGACCCGGACGCCCCCACCGTCCTGCTGGTGCACGGCTACCCGGACACCCACGCCGTCTGGGACGACATCGCCGCCGACCTCGCCCGCGACCACCACGTGGTCCGCTACGACGTGCGCGGCGCCGGGGAGTCGGGCGTCCCCGCGAACCGGGACGGCTACCGTTTGGAGCAGCTCGCCGACGACCTGTTCGCCGTCGCCGACGCCGTCAGCCCGGAGCGCCCGGTCCACGTCGTCGCCCACGACTGGGGCTCGATCCAGTCCTGGGAGGCCGTCACCGCCCCCGGCGCCGAGCGCCGGATCGCCTCGTACACCACCATGTCCGGCCCCTGCCTGGACCACATGGGCTACTGGCTGCGCCACCGGCTGCGCCGTCCCACCCCGCGCCACCTCGGGCAGCTGCTCCACCAGGGCCTGCACTCCTGGTACATCACCGCTTTCCACCTGCCCTTCCTCGCCCCCGCCGTCTGGCGCCTCGGCCTGGCCCGGGCCTGGCCGCGGGTGCTGCGCGACCTGGAGCACGTCTCCCCGCGCGCGGACCACCCGAAGCCGAGCCTGCGCCGCGACGCGGTCCGCGGCATCGAGCTGTACCGCGCCAACTTCCGCCCCACCATGGGCAGTCCGCGTGAGCGGTCGACCGAGGTGCCGGTCCAGCTGATCACCCTCACCCGGGACCGCTACGCCGGCACCTACCTCTCCGAGGGCCTGGAACGCTGGGTGCCCGAGCTGACCCGACGCACTCTGCACGCCGGCCACTGGGCGGCGCTGCTGGAGAAGGGAGCCACCGTGGCCGGCATGGTCCGCGAGTTCACCGCCCGCATCGAGACCGGGAGCGCGGGCGACCCCCGAACCGCCGAGGGTGACGGCCGGTTGGTGGTCGTCACCGGCGGCGGCAGCGGCATCGGACGGGCCACCGCGCTCGCCTTCGCCGAGGACGGCGCCCGGGTGGTGGTCTGCGACCTCGACCTCGCGGCCGCCGAGCGCACCGCCGAACTCGCCTCGCTGATCGGCCCGAAGGCGCACGCCTACCGGGTGGACGTCTCCGACGGCGCCGCGATGGACGAGTTCGCGCAGACCGTCGCCGCCGAGCACGGGGTGCCCGACGTGATGGTCAACAACGCGGGCATCGGCCATTCCGGAACGTTCCTGCAGACCACCGAGAAGGAGTGGCAACGGGTCCTGGACGTCAACCTCTGGGGCGTGATCCACGGCTGCCGCGCCTTCGGCACCCTGATGGCCGACCGCGGCCAGGGCGGCCACATCGTCAACGTCTCCTCGGCCGCCGCCTACCTGCCGGCCAAGGCGCTCACCGCCTACGCCACCAGCAAGGCCGCGGTGTTCATGCTCTCCGACTGCCTGCGCGCGGAGTTCGTCGGCCACGGCATCGGCGTCTCCACCATCTGCCCCGGCATCGTCGACACCAACATCACCCGCACCTCCACCTTCTCCGCCACCACCGCCGCCGAGCAGGCCGCCAAGCAGGCCCGGGCCGCCAAGCTCTACGCCCGCCGCGGCTTCCCGCCGGAGAAGGTCGCCGGAGCCATCGTCACCGCCGTGCGCACCGGCAAGCCCGTCGTCCCGGTCACCCCCGAGGCCAAGGTCGCCCGCCTGCTCTCCCGGCTCAGCCCCGGCCTCCTCCGCCTGGCCGCCCGTCTGAACGTCACGTGATCGCCACCGTCACCGGCCGGCCGACCGCGTGGGTCCGTCCCGCCCGGGACGGCGGACCGAGAGCCTCGTCGGGGCCGTGGGAGCATCGAGGCCCATGGAGATGACAGCCGCTCTGTGGTCCTTCGTCCTCGTCGTGGGGCTGCTCACCCTCACGCCAGGGCTCGACACCGGGCTGATCCCGCACACCTCCGCGCTGGGCCGGCGGCGGCAGGCCCTGGGGGGCGTGCTCGGCAGCCGGGCCGACCCGCCGCAGATCTTCGAGGCCCACCGCGTGGTGCGCTGAACACTGCTCCAGGGGGCCGTCACGCGGCGTGCGGTGGACTGCTCGCGGCCGCATCCTCCGAAGGCGCAGCGGCCACGTCGTGGTGGATCGGCCCGTCCCCGGCGCTCAGGGGCAGGCAGCTGCCGCCGCGCCGATGGGCGATGATCTCGGCGGCGACCGAGACCGCCGTCTCCTCGGGGGTGCGGGAGCCCAGGTCGAGGCCGATGGGGGAGCGCAGCCGGGCGAGCTCGGCGTCCGTCAGTCCGGCCTCGCGCAGCTTGGCCTCCCGGTCGCGGTGGGTGCGGCGCGAACCCATCGCGCCGACGTAGCCGACCGGCAGCCGCAGGGCGCGTTCCAGCAGGGGGATGTCGAACTTGGCGTCGTGGGTGAGCACGCACAGCACGGTGCGCCCGTCGATCCGGCCGAGCTGGGAGTCCAGGTAGCGGTGCGGCCAGTCGACCACCACCTCGTCCGCGTCCGGGAAGCGACGGGCGGTGGCGAAGACCGGCCGGGCGTCGCAGACCGTGACGTGGTAGCCGAGGAACTTGCCGATCCGCACCACGGCGGCGGCGAAGTCGATCGCGCCGAAGACCAGCATCCGGGGCGCGGGCACGTAGGACTCGACGAAGCAGGTGACCGTGCCCTGCTCCTGCTCGTCGCAGGGCCGCCCGTCCAGGCCGAGCACGATCCGCCCGGTCCGCCCGGCGTCCAGCATCGCCCGGGCCTCGGCGATGAGCGCCCGCTCCAGCGCGCCGACCGTGGACGGTCCCACCGAGAGCGCCCCGGAGGCATCGCCGGCGGTGACGGCGAGGGTGGCGCCGAGCAGTCCGGCCGGGCCCTCGATCACCCGGGCGAGCGCGACCGGGGTCCCGGCGGCGATGTGGGCGAGGCCCGCGTCCATTCCGGGGTCCGCCCCCGGCACGACCGGCTGGACGAACACGTCGAGGATCCCGCCGCAGGTCAGCCCGACCGCGAAGGCGTCCTCGTCGCTGTAACCGAAGCGTTCCAGGACCGGCTCGCCGCTCTCGATCGCGGCCTGGCACAGCTCGTACACCGCGCCCTCGACGCACCCGCCGGAGACGCTGCCGACCGCCTCCCCGGCCGCGTCCACGGCCAGTGCCGCTCCCGGGTCGCGCGGGGCGCTGCCGGAGACGCCGACCACGGTGGCCATGGCGAAGGAGCGCCCGGACGCGTGCCAGGCCTGCAACTGCTCGGCGATGTCCTGCATGTCGGAGGCTCCTTACACGGTTTCGACAGTAGCGGGAGAGCCGCCGTACGGGAAACGATCCCGTACGGCGGCGGTGGTGCACGGGGAACGGCGCCTAGCGCACGCCCAGCCAGGACTTGATCGGAGTGAGTGCGAAGTACAGCACGAAGACCGTGGTGAGGATCCACATCAGCAGCCCGGGCTCGCGCCACTTGCCCTGGCCGGCCTTGAGGACCGAGTACGAGATCACGCCCGCGGCGACGCCCGCGGTGATGCTGTACGTGAAGGGCATCAGCACGCAGGTGAGGAAGGCCGGGATGGCGACCTCGCGGTCGGACCAGTCGATGTGCCGGGCCTGGCTCATCATCATCGAGCCGATCACCACCAGGGCCGCGGAGGCGACCTCGACCGGGACGATGCCGGCCAGCGGCGAGAAGAACAGCATCAGGGCGAACAGGCCGCCGGTGACGGTGGAGGCGAGGCCGGTCCGGGCGCCGTCGCCGACACCGGTCGCGGACTCGACGAAGACCGTCTGGCCGGACGCGCCCGCCAGGCCTCCGACCGCACCGCCGGCGCCGTCGATGAACAGCGCCTTGGACAGGCCGGGCATCCGGCCCTGCCTGTCCGCCAGCCCGGCCTCGGTGCCGACGCCGATGATGGTCGCCATCGCGTCGAAGAAGCCGGCCAGCACCAGGGTGAACACCGCGACCGAGGCGCTGATCGCGCCCATGCCGTGGCCACCGAAGGCGCCGAACAGGTCGACGTGGCCGAACAGGCTGAAGTCGGGCGCGGAGACCGGGCTACCGGGCCACACCGGCACGGAGTTCTTCCAGGCGGAGGCCGGCACACCGGCGACCCGGTTGACGACCATCGCGAGCACGCTGCCGCCGGCGATGCCGATCAGGATCGCGCCGCGGATGCCGCGCGCCATCAGCACGAAGACGGACAGCAGGGTGATGCAGAAGATCAGCACCGGCCAGCCGGTCAGCTCGCCGGCCGGGCCGAGCGAGAGCGGGGTGGGGCCGCCGGTGTGCATGAATCCGGCCTTGTAGAGGCCGATGATCGTGACGAACAGGCCGATACCGATGGTGATCGCGTGCTTGAGCGGCAGTGGGATGCCGTTCATGATCTTCTCGCGCAGGCCGGAGACCACCAGCAGCACGATCAGCAGGCCGTAGATCACGCACAGGCCCATGGCCTGCGACCAGGTGGTGTGGGGGACGACGAGCGCGGAGACCGCACCGGAGACCGAGAGTCCGGCGGCCAGGGCCAACGGCACGTTGCCGACCAGGCCCATCAGGATGGTGGTGACGGCGGCCGCGAGCGCGGTGGCGGTGGTCAGTGCGGCGTGGTCGAGCTTGACGCCGTTGACGTCCGCGCCGCTGAGGATCAGCGGGTTGAGCAGGATGATGTACGCCATCGCCATGAACGTGGTGAGGCCGCCGCGCAGTTCGTTGGCGAGGGTCGAGCCCCGGGCCGAGATCTTGAAGTACGCGTCCAGCGCGCCGTTCGGGCGTGGTGCCGGGGACGAGGGACGGGCCTCGTCCCCGATGGGTCTGTCTGCTTCGGTGGTGCCGGGCTCCGTGGGGATCCTGGTCATGTCCACTCCCAAGTGTCAAAGGGGGTTGGGGTGGGCGAGCCGACCTGACTGCCAGTCAACGAAGGTGGCACAGGGGGACGGTATCGACTCACTGTGGGGGGGGCACTCGTCGGGGGAGTGCCAGCGGTGCAGTTGAGGGTGGTGCGCACCACTGCGGAACCCCGGCGTGGGCAGGGCAGCGGGTGGGGGAGGCCCCGGGGCGGCGGGGAGGACGCGTCGCCGCCCCGGGGAGGTCCGTGCTTCCGGAGCTTCCGGAGGCCGTACTCCCGAATGTCGAACTCCCGGGATCAGCCCGGCTGTTCGGTGGTCAGGTGCTCGGGCCGGACCGGGATCCTGCCCAGCGCCAGGCCCGTGGCGTTGCGGATGGCCGCCACGATCGATGGCGTCGCCGACACGGTCGGCGCCTCGCCGACGCCGCGCAGCCCGTACGGGGCGTGCGGGTCGGGAAGTTCGAGGACGTCCACCGGGATCGGCGGAGTGTCCAGGATGGTGGGGATCAGGTAGTCGGTGAAGGAGGCGTTGCGGACCTTGCCGTCCCGGACGATGATCTCCTCCATCACCGCGAGTCCGAGCGCCTGGGTGCACCCGCCCTGGATCTGGCCGACCACGGAGAGCGGGTTGAGCGCCTTGCCGACGTCCTGGACGGCGGTCAGCTCGACCACCTTGACCAGGCCCAGCTCCACGTCCACGTCCACCACCGCGCGGTTGGCGCAGAAGGTGTACTGGACGTGGCCGAAGCCCTGGCCGGTCTCCTTGTCGAAGGCCTGGGTGGGCCGGTGGTGGTGCTCGCGGGTGAGGTCGATGGCCTCGTCGCCCAGCAGGTCCACCATGGGGACCAGCACACCGGCGCTCTCCGAGACCACCCTGCCGCCGGCGAGCGTGATGTCCTTGTGGGTCCAGCCGTAACGGCGCCGACCCTTCTCGATCAGCTCCCGTCGGACGGCCTCGGCGGCCAGCTTCACCGCGCCGCCGGTCATGTACGTCTGGCGCGAGGCGGAGGTCGAACCGGCCGACCCCACCTCGGTGTTGGCCGGGTGGATGGTGACCTGCTCGACGCCCAGCTCGGTGCGGGCGATCTGGGCGTGCACGGTGACGCCGCCCTGGCCGACCTCGGCCATCGCGGTGTGCACCATGGCGACCGGCTCGCCGCCGATCACCTCCAGGCGCACCCGGGCGGTGGAGTAGTCGTCGAAGCCCTCGGAGAAGCCGACGTTCTTGATGCCGACCGAGTAGCCGACGCCGCGCACGATGCCCTCGCCGTGCGAGGTGTTGGACAACGCGCCGGGCAGCGCGCGCACGTCCAGGTGCTCGGTGTCCAGCGGCGGCGGCAGCGGCATGTCCTTGGCGCGCTGCAGCAGTTCGGCCACCGGCGCGGGCGAGTCGATCTGCTGGCCGGTGGGCATGAAGTCGCCCTCCGACATCGCGTTCAGCTGCCGCAACTCCACCGGGTCCATGCCGAGTTCGGCCGCCAGCTTGTCCATCTGCGACTCGTAGCCGAACGCCGCCTGCACCGCGCCGAAGCCGCGCATCGCCCCGCAGGACGGATTGTTGCTGTACAGCGCGATGGCGTGCATCTTGACGTTCGGGATCACGTACGGGCCGTGCCCGAGCGAGGCCGCGTTGCCGACCACGGCGGGGGAGGCGGAGGCGTACGCGCCGCCGTCCAGCACGATCCGGCAGTCGGCGAAGACCAGCTTGCCGTCCCGGGTGGCGCCGTGCTCGTAGTGCATCCGCGCCGGGTGGCGGTGGACGTGGCCGTAGAAGGACTCGTCCCTCGAGTAGACGATCTTGACCGGCTTGTTGGTGTGCTGGGCCAGCAGGCAGGCGTGGATCTGCATGGAGATGTCCTCGCGGCCGCCGAAGGCGCCGCCGACACCGGCAAGGGTGAGCCGGACCTTCTCCTGGGGCAGGTCCAGCACCGGGGCCATCTGCTCGCGGTCCACGTGCAGCCACTGGGTGGCGATGTACAGGTCGATACCGCCGTCCTCGGCGGGCACCGCCAGGCCGGACTCCGGGCCGAGGAAGGCCTGGTCCTGCATGCCGACCTCGTAGTCGCCGCTGACGATGACGTCCGCCATCGCCCGCACCTCGTCGGTCACGCCGAGGCCGGAGACCAGCCTCTGCTCATGGCAGATGTTGCCGTACGCGTGCGACTTGTACTCGTGCGGCTCGTGCACGTACCCGTGGGTCTGCGGGTCCAGGCACTGCTCCTCGGTGACGATCGGGGTGCGCACGTCGTACTCGACCTTGATCTTCTTCACCGCGCGCCGGGCCGTCTCCGGGTGGTCGGCCGCGACCAGCGCGATCGCCTCACCGTGGTAGCGGACCTTGTCGATCGCCAGGGCCGGCTGGTCCTGGATCTCCAGGCCGTAGTACTTGGAACCGGGGATGTCCTCGTGGGTCAGCACCGCGTAGACGCCGGGCACCTTGAGCGCCTCGGAGATGTCCACCGAGAGGATGTCGGCCCGGGGGTGCGGCGAGCGCAGCGCCATACCCCAGAGCATGTCCTCGTGCCACATGTCGGACGAGTACGCGAACTCGCCCTTGACCTTCAGGTTGCCGTCCGGGCGCAGCGGCGAGCCGCCGATGCCGTCCCTGGAGGCCTGGTTGATGTTCTGCAGGTTCTTCTGGCCCTGGATGGTCCGCGCGGTCATTCCGAACCAGCCCCCTCACCGGCGCACTTGCGGGCGGAGGCGAGCCGCACCGCGTCCATGATCTTCTCGTAGCCGGTGCACCGGCACAGGTTGCCCGACAGTGCCTCGCGGATGTCGTTGTCGCTCGGCTGCGGTTCGCGATCCAGCAGCGCGTCGGTCTGCACGAGCAGACCCGGGGTGCAGAAGCCGCACTGGACGGCGCCGGCGTCGATGAACGCCTGCTGGACCAGGCCCAGCTCGCCGTTCTCCTCGGCCAGGCCCTCGACCGTGCGCACCTCGCGGTCCTGCACCTGGCCGGCCGCGACCAGGCAGGAGCAGACCGGCACGCCGTCCAGGTAGACGGTGCACGAGCCGCACTCGCCCTGCTCACAGGCGTTCTTCGAACCCGGCAGACCGACCCGCTCGCGCAGCACGTAGAGCAGGCTCTCGCCCTCCCACACGTCGTCGGCCTCGACCGGCTTGCCGTTGGCGGTGAACGTGACCCTCATGCCGCGCTCCTGATCTGCTTGCTGTAGTCGTTCCAACACCACGTGAGGGTGCGGCGGGCCATCACGGCCAGCGCGTGCCGCCGGTAGTCGGCGGTGCCCCGGACGTCGTCGATCGGGGAGGCGGCGGCCTTCACCAGCTCGCCGAAGCGCTGGATCACCTCGGTGCCCAGCAGCTCGCCGGACTCCCAGAGCCCGCGCTCGGCGAGCACACCCTGCAAGTACTCCTCGGCCTCGACGGCGCGGCGCGGCGTGGGGGCAGCCGAACCGATACCGGTGCCGACGGTTCCGTTCCCGGGGTGCAGGGCGAAGCCGAACGCGCAGACCGCGATCACCATCGCGTTGCGGGTGCCGATCTTCGAGAACTGCTGCGGGCCGTCCGCGACCGGGATGTGCACGGCCCGGATCAGCTCGTCCGCCTCCAGGCAGTTGCGCTTGACCCCGACGTAGAAGTCGTCGATCGGGATCATCCGGGTGCCGCGCACCGAGGCCGCCTCGACGTACACGTCCCGCCCGGCCGCCAGCAGCGCCGGGTGGGAGTCGCCGGCCGGGGAGGCCGCGCCCAGGTTGCCGCCGACGCCGCCGCGGTTGCGGATCTGCGGGGAGCCGACGGTGCGGGCCGCCAGCGCGAGCCCGGGCAGCGGCCCGGACAGCTCCGCGATGATCCGGGCGTACGGGACGGAGGCGCCCAGCCGGACGACGCTGCCGTCGTTCGTCCATTCGGTCAGCTCGGTGACGCGGTTCAGGTCGAGAATCGCGGATGGCCGGTGCACGTCGAAGTTCAGCTCGACCATGACGTCCGTGCCGCCCGCGATGGGCAGCGCGGTCGGATACTCAGCCTTCGCCGCGAGAGCCTCGTCCCAGGTGGCGGGCCGAAGGAACTCCATGCGGGTGTCTCCTCAAGTCTTCGCCGACCGGGTGTCCGGCGGCGTGTCGCCCAGTGAACCCCTGTGACGGGGGCCACTGGCAGTCACCGATGGCATGAAGCCCCGGCTGTGGTCCCGCCCGGCATCCTGTACGTTCCTCTAAGGAGGAGAATCCCGCAGCCCAGGTGTTCACCGAGTGCTACCTACGACCGTAATCCGGCCGTGACGGGCGGGCTACGGCCCCGTGACCCGGCGGCCCCTGGTACGTAACACCGAG
The DNA here is from genome assembly GCF_040609455.1 of Kitasatospora sp. NPDC004669. Lineage (NCBI taxonomy): Bacteria > Bacillati > Actinomycetota > Actinomycetes > Kitasatosporales > Streptomycetaceae > Kitasatospora > Kitasatospora sp. NPDC004669. The sequence continues at coordinate 140,286 of NZ_JBEXKB010000009.1, read as the reverse complement.
CACGGATGTTCGGGCACACTGTGACCCCCGGGCCGGGCGTCCGGCCCTCCTCCCCCCGTTCCAGCCCCCTGTATGCCGCCTGTTCCAGCCCCCGTTCCAGCCCCCCGTTAGGAGTCCGCGGATGCGTGTCCGTGACCTGCTCGCCCCCGGCGCCCCGCGACTGCGCCTGCTCGCGGCCGAGGAGGAGCTGGACCGGCAGGTCAGCGGTGTGATGACCACGGACCTGCACGACCCCGGCCGCTACCTGCACGGCGGCGAGCTGGTGCTCACCGGGATGCTCTGGCGCGGCGGCCCGGCCGACTCCGAGCGGTTCGTGCGGACCATCGCGGCCGGCGGCGCGGTCGCCCTGGCGGCCGGCGAGGCCGAGGTCGGCCCGGTGCCCGAGGATCTGGTCGAGGCCTGCCGCCGGCACCGGATGCCGCTGCTGGCCGTCCCCGACGACATCGCCTTCGGCACCGTCACCGAGTTCATCGGCCGTCAGGTCTCCGCCGACCGCGCCGCCGACCTCGCCGCCCTGGTCGACCGGCACCGGCTGCTGGTCTCGGCGGCCGGCGGCGGCGGGCTGGACGCCGTGCTGGACCTGCTCGGCGGCGACCTCGACCTGGACTGCTGGGTGCTCACCCCGACCGGCGCGGTGATCGCCGGCCCGGCCGACCGGCTCACCGCCGAGGACCGCGACCAGCTGGTCCGCGCCCACCTCGCCGCCCAGCGCCAGCGCCGCCGCCCCCCACACCGGGCCCGACTGGCCGGCGGCGCCTACTCGCTGCTGCCCGCCGCGGCCTCCGCCGAGCACGAGGCGCCGCAGGCCGATTGTCCGCTGGCCGACTGGGTGCTCGCGGTGGCCGGCGACGTCACCGAGTGGACCACCAAGCGCCAGCAGCTCGCCGAGAACCTGGCCCGGCTGGTCGCCGCCGAACGTCACCGCCGGGACGAGGGCCGCCGGCTGCGCCGCCGCCTGGCCGACGAACTGCTCGCCCTGCTGCGCCGCGACGCCGACCCGGCCGAGATCAGCCGCACCCTGTACGCCTCCTCGGCGATGGCCGCCCGCTACGAGAGCCCCGAGGCCAAGTCCCAGGCCCAGGACGACTCCTGGCTGGTGCTCAGCGCCGAGGGCGCCGGCCTGCCCGAGGGCATGGTGCGGGCCGTCCTGGAGGAGGCGCTCGGCGGCACCACCGACCGCGCGCTGGTCGCCGGGTCGGGCAGCGGCGCCGTTGTGGTGCTGCCCGCCCTGGACACCCCGGTGCCCGCCGACACCCTGCGCGACCTGCTCGCCCCGTTGGAGGCCGGGCTCGGCTCGGAGGGCCGGATCACCCTCGGCGTCTCCGCCCCCGCCTCCGGGGCCGGCGGCCTGCGCGGCGCCCTGGAGGAGGCCCGGCACGCCCGCCGGATCGCCGCCGCCCGGATCGGCCGGGTCTGCGTGGCCGGCCCCGAGGAGCTGGCCTCGCACGTGCTGCTGCTGGCCGCCGTCCCGGACGAGGTCCGCCGGGCCTTCCGCAGCCGGCTGCTGGACAAGGTGATCGCGTACGACATCGAGCACCAGGCGGACCTGGTGCGCACCCTGGAGGCCTTCCTGCGCTCGGACGGCTCCTGGACCCGCTGCGCCGGGCAGCTGCACGTCCACGTCAACACCCTGCGCTACCGGATCGGCCGGATCGAGGAGCTGACCGGGCGGGACCTCTCCCGGCTGGAGGACCGGGTGGACTTCTACCTGGCGCTCGAACTGGCCTGATCCGCCGTCGCCTCGTTCCCCGTCGCCTCATTCCCCGTCGTCTCCGGTCCCGTCAGGTGGCGTCCGGTCCGGCCGGTCCCGTCCGGTGGCTGCCGGGGAAACGGCCGAGGGCCCGCCGCGAACACTCGCGGCGGGCCCTCAATCGTGACGGTCGGTCACTACTGCGCGGGGATGATCGTGGTCAGCCACTCGAAGGCGCTCGGGACCATCCGCTTCCACATGTCGGTGGTGTGCGGGCCGGTGCTCTCCTCGACCTGGACCTTGGTCGGCTCCTTGGCCACGGCGGCGATCGCCTGGCCGTCCTCGTAGCCGTCCCCCTTGGCGCCGCTGACCAGCAGGGCGACCTTCGGCGGCTGCTGGGCGGCCTTGAGGATGTTGACCGGGTTGTTGGCCTCGCGCAGCTTCGGGTCCTTGCCGACCAGCGAGTCGCCCTCGGTCGCCGGGTCGTTGTAGCCCGACATCGCGATGGCGGCCCGGTAGCGGTTGGGGTGGGCCACCGCGAGCTTGGCCGCGCAGTGGGCACCGGCCGAGTAGCCGGCGATTGCCCAGCGGTCCGAGGACGGGTCGGCGCGGAAGTTGTCCATCACCATCTGCGGGACGTCGCGGGTGATCCAGGCGTCGGCGTTGATCTTGCCGGGGATGTCGGTGCAGCCCGCGTCCTGGTGGTTGCCCAGGAGCAGGGTGCGCGGCGAGACCAGGATGAACGGGGCGACCTTGCCCTGCTGCATCAGCGGCTTGAGCTGCTCGGACACCTTGAGGGTGCCGTACCAGGTGGAGGACGAGCCCGGGTAGCCCGGGATCAGCTCGACGACCGGGAACTTCTTGTCCTTGAACGCGGGGTCGTTGTACTGCGGGGGCAGCCAGACCAGCACCTCACCGTCGACGCCGGAGACCTGGCCCTTGAGCTCGGTCTTCTGGACGTCGCCGGGCACCGCCGGGTCGTTCACGCCGCCGAACTTCTGCAGCACCTTCGGCTGCTGCTTGCCGGCGTCGCCGGACTGGCCGTTCTGGGCGGTGCCCGCGGGGTCCGCCGGAGGCACCGAGGGCACCGCGCGGACGTGGTCACCGGTGCCGAGCAGGTCGTCCCAGTTGCCGTAGATCAGGTTGGCGTTGTTGACCATCACGAAGACCATCAGCACGGCCGTGACCTGGCAGAACATGATCATGACGAGCCGGGAGAGGATCTGCACCGGCTGGGGGCCGCGCACCTTCCCCCAGAACAGCAACGCCACTGTGATGGAGACCGGCACAAGGATGACGGTGAGGATGAAGAATGGCGTACCTGTCAGTTCCATCGAGTTCTCGTATCCGGGTCGCTCGCCGTCCGGGCCCCACTCGCCCGGACGCACGTCAATGGCATCAGACGGCTGAGAACCGATGATCGGTTGCCGTCCGAATCTGTGCGGAACCTGAGAGGAACATCACGTTGCCGTGATGTCCCCGCTTCGGATCGGCGCCTAGTCTGCCACCCGGACGGCGGTGGTCCGGACCAGATATCCAGCGGAATACCAGGAAGGTCCCCCGCGGCACCTTACAACCCGAGCCGTTCGCGGTGCTGGGCGAGGCGGTGCGAGCCCGCACGGGCGGGCCAGAGAGACTATGGGGATGAGCACAACCCGCTTTCGCCCGTCCCGCCGCTTCTGGCCCGTGTGCGCCGTCCTGGCCCTCGCGGTCACCGCGGCCGGTTGCAGCAGTACCGGAGGCAGACGCGCCGAGGAGGCCCGCGCCAAGGCAGCGGCCGCCGGCGGCAGCGCCGTCACCACCCCGCGCTGGAAGGTCGCCATGGTGACCCACGCCGGTGCCGGCGACGCCTTCTGGGACAGCGTGCGCAAGGGCGCCGAGCAGGCCGCCGCCAAGGACAACATCACCTTCCTGTACTCCAACGACGCGCAGACCCAGAACCAGGTCCAGCTCGTCCAGGCCGCCATCGACCAGAAGGTCGACGGTCTGCTGGTCACCCTCGCCAAGGGCGACGCCATGGCCGACGTCCTCGGCAAGGCCGAGGCGGCCGGCATCCCGGTGATCACCGTCAACTCCGGCCAGGAGTTCTCCGCCAGGTTCGGCGCGCTCACCCACATCGGCCAGGACGAGACCACGGCCGGCCAGGCGGCCGGCGCGGAGCTGGCCTCCCGTGGCCGCAAGAGCGTGCTCTGCGTGATCCACGAGCAGGGCAACGTCGGCCAGGAGCAGCGCTGCTCCGGCGCCCAGTCCAAGTCCGGCGCCGCCTTCCAGGTCCTCTACGTCAACGGTGTCGACATGCCTGACGCCCGCGCCGCGATCTCCGCCAAGCTCCAGGCCGACCCCGGCATCGACACCGTGCTCACCCTCTCCGGCCCGATGGCCGCCACCGGGCTGCAGGCCGTCCAGGACGCCCACCGGAACGTCGAGTTGGACACCTTCGACCTCGGCCAGCAGGTGGTGGCCGGCCTCAAGTCCGGCAGCGTCGGCTTCGCCGTCGACCAGCAGCCCTACCTCCAGGGCTACGAGGGCGTCGACCTGCTCTGGCTGTACAAGTCCAACCTGGACATGCTCGGCGGCGGCAAGCCCGTCGCGACCGGCCCGCAGATCCTGACCAAGGACAACGCCGACGCGCTCGCCGAGTACGTCGCGAGGGGGACCAGGTGAGCACGTCGAGCACCTCGGACCTGCTCGTCCAGGACCGCCCGGCGGCCCTGCGGCGGCTGCTCGCCCGCCCGGAGCTCGGCTCGCTGATCGCCGCCGTCGCGGTGTTCGCGGTCTTCGCGGCCGTCGCCGAACCCTTTCTGCGGGTCTCCTCGCTGGGCACCGTGCTCTACGCGGCGTCCACCATCGGGATCATGGCCGTGCCGGTCTCGCTGCTGATGATCGGCGGCGAGTTCGACCTGTCGGCCGGCGTCCTGGTCACCACCGCCGCGCTGACCTCCTCGATGGTCTCGTACCAGTTCACCGCGATCACCTGGGTCGGCGTCCTGGTCTCGCTGGCGACCACCCTGGCGATCGGCTGGTTCAACGGCTGGATGCTCGGCCGTACCAAGCTGCCCAGTTTCATCGTCACCCTGGGCACCTTCCTGATGCTGACCGGCGCCAACCTGGGCGTCACCAAGGCGATCTCCGGGACGGTCTCCACCAAGTCGATCGCGGACATGCAGGGCTTCGAGTCCTGCCGCCGGCTGTTCGCCTCCGAGGTGAACATCGGCGGACTGGCGATCAAGGCCACCGTCTGGTGGTGGCTCGGTCTGCTGGTGGTCGGCAGCTGGGTGCTGATGCGCACCCGCTTCGGCAACTGGATCTTCGCCGTCGGCGGCGACGCGGCCGCCGCCCGTGCGGTCGGCGTGCCGGTCGCCCGGACCAAGACCGTGCTCTACCTGGGCGTCGGCTTCGGCGCCTGGGTGCTCGGGCAGCACCTGCTGTTCTCCTTCGACACCGTGCAGTCCGGCGAGGGCGTCGGCAACGAGCTGATCTACATCGTCGCGGCGGTCATCGGCGGCTGCCTGATCACCGGCGGCTACGGCTCGGTGGTCGGCTCCGCGCTCGGCGCGCTGATCTTCGGCATGGCCGGCAAGGGGATCATCTACGCGCAGTGGAACCCGGACTGGTTCAAGTTCTTCCTCGGCGCGATGCTGCTGCTGGCCGCGCTGCTCAACGCCTACGTCAAGCGCCGGGCGGAACGGGGACCGCGATGAGTGGGCGATGCGGGCACCCCCGGCCGGAGGCCGGGGGAGAGCGAGTCATCGAGAGGCGTGTGTGGGCGAATGCCCCTGCCGAGCGAAGCGAGGTGGGCGCATGAGTGACGAGCTTCTGTCCCTTGACGGTGTCGGCAAGACCTACGGGACGGTCCGGGCGCTGCAGGACGTCTCGCTGACCCTTCGGGCCGGCGAGATCAGCTGCGTGCTGGGCGACAACGGGGCCGGCAAGTCCACCCTGATCAAGATCATCGCCGGGCTGCACCAGCACGACGAGGGCAGCTACGCCATCGGCGGCGAGGAGGTCCGCTTCGACTCCCCGCGCCAGGCCCTGGACCGCGGCATCGCCACGGTCTACCAGGACCTCGCGGTCGTCCCGCTGATGCCTGTCTGGCGCAACTTCTTCCTCGGCTCCGAGCAGGGCATGCGCCGCTGGGGCGGCCTGCGCCTGGACGCCGACGGCATGCGGGCCGCCACCCGCGAGGCGCTCGCGAAGATGGGCATCGACCTGCACGACGTCGACCGGCCGATCGGCACCCTCTCCGGTGGCCAGCGCCAGTGCGTGGCGATCGCCCGCGCCGTGCACTTCGGTGCCGGGGTGCTCATCCTGGACGAGCCGACCGCGGCGCTCGGCGTCAAGCAGTCCGGGGTGGTGCTCAAGTACGTCACCGCGGCCCGCGACGCCGGGCTCGGGGTCGTCCTGATCACCCACAACCCGCACCACGCCTACCTGGTCGGGGACCACTTCACCCTGCTCAAGCGGGGGCGGATGGCCGGCAGCCACCCGCGAGCAGAGATCGGCCTGGAGCAGCTCACCACCGAGATGGCCGGCGGCTCCGACCTCGCCGAGCTCTCGCACGAGCTGGCCCGACCGAACGACACCACGTCCAGTGAGGAGCGTCCGCAGCCGTGACCAGCCCCCAAGGCAGCACCCGGCCGGCCGTCCTGCCCACCCTGCTGGGCCTCGGCCCGCGCGCCGAGCGCCGGCGCCGCGCCCTGCCCGCGGGGATACTGCGGCTGCCCACCATCGGCGTCGACATCGGCGGCACCAAGGTCGTCGCGGGAGTCGTCGACGGTGAGGGCAAGGTGCTGGAGAAGCTGCGCACCGACACCCCCCACAAGAGCAAGAGCCCCAAGGTCGTCGAGGACGTCATCGTCGAGCTGGTGCTGCGTCTCGCCGACCGGCACGACGTCCACGCGGTCGGCATCGGCGCGGCCGGCTGGGTCGACGCCGACCGCTCCCGGGTGCTCTTCGCCCCGCACCTCAACTGGCGCAACGAGCCGCTCCAGGAGGTGCTCAGCGAGCGGCTGCGCTTCCCGGTGATCGTGGAGAACGACGCCAACGCGGCCGCCTGGGCCGAGTGGCGGTTCGGCGCGGGGCGCGGCGAGGACCACATGGTGATGCTCACCCTGGGCACCGGCATCGGCGGCGCGGTCGTCCGGGACGGCTACGTCGACCGGGGCAAGTACGGCCTGGCGGGCGAGTTCGGGCACATGCAGGTGGTGCCCGGCGGGCACCGCTGCCCGTGCGGCAACCGCGGCTGCTGGGAGCAGTACTCCTCGGGCAACGCGTTGGTACGGGACGCCCGTGAGCTGGTCGCCGAGGAGTCCCCGGTGGTGCAGCCGCTGCTCGCCCGGGCGGGTGGCGCGGTCGAGGGCATCACTGGTCCGCTGGTCACCGAGGCCGCCCAGGACGGCGACCCGACCGCGACCGAGTTGCTCTACGAGGTCGGCACCTGGCTCGGCGTCGGCATCGCCAACCTGGCCGCCGCCCTCGACCCGGGCCGCTTCGTCATCGGCGGCGGTGTCTCCGAGGCCGGGGACCTCCTCCTCGGCCCTGCCCGCGACACCTTCCGTCGCACCCTCACCGGCCGCGGCTTCCGCCCCGAGGCCACCATCGTCCACGCCGCCCTGGGCAACGATGCCGGCCTCGTCGGCGCCGCCGACCTGGCCCGCCAGATCGCCCGCCGCTTCCGCACCATCAAGCGGCGGCGGGTGGAGCGCAGCGCGCTGTAGGGCAGGGCGCCTGCCGGGCGCTTCGGCGACGGGCGGCTTTCAGCTGACGGATTTCAGCTGACAGATTTCAGCGAACGGATTTCGTCTTCTGTTCGCTGAAATCTGTCAGCTGTTCTTTGTTCTCCGCCCCCGCCCTTCCCGCTGATCCGTCAACTACCCATTGGTAGCTGAGCGGTGTGCTTGTCGGATCACGCCTCCTGTGGAACAACTGATGAGTTGACGTCGAATCAGGAGGACTCGGATGAGGGCTCTGACCCGCCTCGCGCCATCACTGCTGATCGCCACCGCTCTGATATGGGCCACCACCGGGTCGGCCGGGGCCGCGGCGCCGCCGCCGAAGGTGCCGGAGGCGGTGGGGTGGGGCGGGGCGGTGGCCAGTGTGGACGCCGACGCGACCGCGGCCGGGATCGAGGTGCTGCGCAAGGGCGGGAACGCCGTGGACGCGGCGGTGGCGGCCGCGGCGGCGCTCGGGGTGACCGAGCCGTACTCGTCCGGGATCGGCGGTGGCGGGTACTTCGTCTACTACGACCACGCCACCGGCCGGGTGCACACCATCGACGGCCGTGAGGTGGCCGGCCGCACGGCCGACGGCGGGCTGTTCCTGGAGGACGGCAAGCCGCTGGCCTTCGCCGACGCCGTCACCAGCGGCCTGTCCGTCGGTGTCCCCGGCACCCCCGCCACCTGGGACTCCGCGCTGCGCCAGTGGGGTACCCGCTCGCTCGCCCAGAACCTCGAACCCGCCGAGCGGATCGCCGAGAACGGCTTCGTCGTCGACGACACCTTCCGCGGCCAGACGGCCGACAACTACGACCGGTTCAAGGACTTCCCGGCCACCGCCGAGCTCTACCTGCCCGGCGGCAAGCCCCCCGAGGTCGGCACCGTGCTGCGCAACCCCGACCTCGCCGCCACCTACCGGCTGCTCGCCAAGGACGGCGTGAAGGCTTTCTACCAGGGCGAGTTGGCCAAGGACATCGTCAACACCGTGCAGCACCCGCCGGTCGACCCGGCCTCCGGCCGCAACGCCCGTCCCGGGAGGGTCGACACCGCCGACCTGGCCGCCTACCAGGTCCGCCGCCAGGCGCCCACCCACGTCGCCTACCGCGACTACGACGTCTACTCGATGGCCCCGTCCAGCTCCGGCGGCACCACCGTCGGCGAGGCGCTCCACATCCTGGAGGACGGCGACCTCTCGACCTACAGCGGCACGCAGTACTACCACCACTTCCTGGACGCCTCCCGGATCGCCTTCGCCGACCGCAACCGGTGGGTCGGCGACCCGGCCTTCGGCGACGTCCCGACCAAGCAACTGCTCTCCGAGCGCTACGCCGCCTCCCGCGCCTGCCTGATCAGCCCCGACCGCGCCCTCACCAGCCCGCTCGCCCCCGGCGACCCGCGCCACCCGGCCGACTGCGCCGACACCGGCCAGGCCGTCGCCGAGCCGTACGAGGGGCCGAACACCACCCACCTGACGGTCGCGGACCGTTGGGGCGACATCGTCTCGTACACCCTCACCATCGAGCAGACCGGCGGCAGCGGCATCACCGTCCCCGGCCGGGGCTTCCTGCTCAACAACGAGCTGACCGACTTCGACTTCGTCCCGCTCACCGCGGGCGTGCCCGACCCGAACCTGCCCGGCCCGGGCAAGCGGCCGCGCTCCTCGATGTCCCCGACCATCGTGCTGCGCGACGGCGAGCCGCTGCTGGCCACCGGCAGCCCCGGCGGCGCGACCATCATCACCACCACCCTGCAGGTGCTGCTCGGTCGCCTCGACCGGGGCCTGAGCCTGGAGCAGGCCATCGCCGCTCCGCGCGCCAGCCAGCGCAACACCGTCGCCACCCAGGCCGAGCCCGGCTTCCTGGCGCTGCCCGAGCGGGCCGGGCTGGAGGGCCTCGGGCACCGGTTCACGTCCGTGGCCGAGATCGGCGCCGCCACCGGTGTGGAGCGGCTGCCGGACGGCCGCTGGGTGGCCGCCGCCGAACCGGTGCGGCGCGGCGGCGGCTCGGCCGCGGTGGTCCGACCCGCGGGCTGACCGGATCGGCCTGTCGGTGGCGGGCGGTATGTTCGGGGTGGGCCTCCCTCGGGGGCCCACCCCCGTCCGTACCGACCGAACCACCGGGAAGGCCGCCCGCCGTGACCGTCCGCATCGCCACCTGGAACATCAACTCCGTCACCGCGCGGCTGCCCAAGCTCCTGGAGTGGCTGGAGAGCGCCAAGCCCGACGTGCTCTGCCTCCAGGAGCTCAAGTGCGCGGCCGACGCCTTCCCGTACGACGAGGTCCGCGAGCTCGGCTACGAGACGGCCGCGCACGGCACCGGCCGGTGGAACGGCGTCGCCATCGTCTCCCGGCTCGGCCTGGAGGACGTCGTGCGCGGCCTGCCCGACCAGCCCGGCTTCCTCGCCGACGGCGCCATGCTGTCCGACGTCGAGCCGCGTGCGATCGCCGCCACCTGCGGCCCGGTCCGGGTCTGGTCGGTCTACGTGCCCAACGGCCGCGAGGTCGGCCACGCGCACTACCGGTACAAGCTGGAGTGGCTGGAGGCGCTGCGCAAGGCGTCCGTCGAGGACGCGGCCGGCCCGCGCCCCTTCGCCGTCCTCGGGGACTTCAACATCGCCCCCACCGACGAGGACGTCTACGACGTCGCCGCCTTCGAGGGCCTCACCCACGTCACCCCCACCGAGCGCGCCGCGCTGGAGGCGCTCGGCGGGATCGGCCTGCACGACGTGCTGCCGCGCCCGCTCAAGTACGACCGCCCCTACACCTACTGGGACTACCGCCAGCTGGCCTTCCCGAAGAACCGGGGCATGCGGATCGACCTCACCTACGCCAACAAGCCTTTCGTGGACGCCGTCACCGACAGCTACGTGGACCGCGAGGCCCGCAAGGGCAAGGGCACCTCGGATCACGCCCCGGTCGTGGTCGACCTCGACCTCTGAGTCACGAGAATCACGCTGAGTGATGGGCCGTCGCTCGAACGGCCCTGAGCGGTGGCCGGGCGCGAGGCGCCTGCCTACCGTCGGTGAATGACCGGGTGCAGTTGAAAGACCACGTGGACATGGGAGTCCCCGACTGCGCCCGAGAATCCCGGAGGTTCCGGCATGCGCCCCATGCGTACGGCCGCCGCCGCCCTGATCGGCGCGACGGTGCTGACCGGTCTGACGGCCCCCCTCGCATCCGCCAGGGACGGTGCGGCCTCGGTCAGCCCGACTCGGGCCGCACCGGGCCAGACCGTAAGGGTCACGGTCTCCTGCGAGAAGTCGGACAAGCCCGACGCCAAGACCATCGCCGCCCACTCCGCCGCCTTCGAGGGCGGCCCCGCGACCCTCACCCTGGGCGCCGACGGCAAGCACACCGGCTCCGCCCGGCTGGCCTCCCAGCACTCAGGGGACAGCAAGGTCGACGGCACCTGTCCGGACGGCGGCGCCTTCTCGACCACCGTCACGGTCACCACCGTGACGGCCGCCGGCCCCGACAACGGCCTCGGCGACTGGGGCAAGGCGGCGGGGGAGTGGGCCGGCTCGCTCGGCCAGTCCGGTGCCGGCAGTCAGCAGGTGGCCCCGCACGGTGCGGTGACGACCGGCCTCGGCGGCTCGGTCGCGGGCAACCCGGCGGAGCTGGTCAGCGGCCTGGCGCTGGTCGCGGGCGGTGTCGGCGGCTTCTGGCTGCTTCGGAGGCGCGCCGCCTGACGGCCCTCGCCTCCTTCGCGTTCCCGCGTCGCGGCCCCCGCCCCCCACGGGGGACGGCCGGGCGAGCGCGCCGACGGCGGGGGGGGCGGCGGCCCCGCGGCGGCGCCCCGGCGCCGCCCGGTGCCGGGGCCGGCCCCGCCGCCCCCCTCCGGCCCCGGCCCCGCGACGGTGCGTCAGGCGGTCGCCCGCTCCTGCCGCTCCTGGTGCTGGAGGATGCCGCTGGCCAGCAGGTACTGGGCCAGGACGTACGTCGCCATGATCCAGAACTGATGCCCCGGCAGCTCGCGCCACTTCGCCAGCTGGGTGGCGATCAGCGTGTCGGAGAGCAGGAACAGCGCCCCGCCCAGCCCGGTGCGCCAGCCCAGCCCGGCCGAGGTGACGGCCGTCGAGGTGAGCAGCAGGCTGTAGCCCGCCACCGGGACCTTCAGGTCCCCGAGGTCCGGCCAGAGCCGGCTGACCAGGCCCACCCAGGCCGTCGCGTACGCGGCCGCGACCACCAGGGCGCGACGGCGGTCGGTGAGCGCCCCGCGCTGGACGAACATCGTCACGTAGCAGACGTGCGCCGCCGCGAACGAGCCCATGCCGGCCAGGAACGCGGGGTCGTTCTTCAGCTGCAGCAGCACGTCCCCGCCCGCGCTCGCCAGCAGCGCCGGCGCCAGCAGCTTCGGCGTCTGCCGACCGGCCGTCGTGGCAGCCGTCACGCTGTGCGCGGCCAGCAGCGGCATCAGGGCCGGCTTGGTGGCGTTCTGCAGCACCGAGGCGCCGGACAGGATCGAGCCCAGGTGCGCCGCCGAGGTGGCCGCGAACCCGCCGAGCAGGCCGGTGGCCGAACGCAGGCGGCTGCCGAGGCCGGCGGCGCGGGTGGTCGTACTGATGCTCATGCGGCGAGTGCCTCCGAGTCGCTCGGGTGGGGTCCCATCGACCCTGAAGGAGCCGACGGGGCCGGGGAAAGAGCAGGTTACCCGTGCGTAACCCCAGTTGGGTACGGTGGATGACGGGACGGCCGGGTAGCGGAGGGTGCGCGGCCGCTTCAAGGGCTCTTGCGGAGAGTTCCTCAGGAGGGCGGTTGCTGCCACGGGGTGACCCGGTCACCGTCTAGTCTGGATCCCGACATGGAGCAGCAGGAGTACGCGGTCGGCGCCACCCGGGTGGCCGTCGGCAGGCCGGACGGACGCACGGGCGGGGCAGGACGGGGAGCCGCCGACGCCGTCCTCGCCGTACGCGAAGCCGACTCCTCCCCGGGCTGCTCGTCGGACTCCCCGCCGGACCGTGACCCCGCCGGTGCTGATGCGGCAGCCGAGCTCGCTCCCGAGGACGGCGCTGACGGCCCGCTCGCGACCGGGGAGGGCCTCTCGCCCGATCCGGGGCTGCTGCGACTCGCCCACTGGTTCGCCGCCGCCGCCCCCGGCACCGCGGACGACCTGTGCACCGCCTCCTTCGGCCTCTACCCCGCCCGCCACCTCGGCGCCCCCGCCGAGCCCGCCGACCCCGGCGTCAGTTGGTGGCACGGCCCGACCGCCCACGGCGGCGTCACCGTCCCGCGCGCCCGCGACGCCCGCACCGACGGCGGCCTGCGCCGGGCCCGGCGCGACGATGCCGCACTGCCCGTCGTCCGGTCAGGCGCCAAGCCGGGCGGGCCCGGCAGGCACCGCAAGCCCGAGCGGGTCCGGGCGCTCCCGGGCACACCCACCGAACCGCAGGATCGATCCGGCGCGGAGCTCCCGGCCGCCGAACGCCGCATCGCCGCCCGGCTGTTGCTCGCCCGCCCGCTGGTCACCGCCTCCGGTCCGCACGCTGACGGCTTCCCGCTGATCCGCCGTCACCGCGACTGGCTCACCGAGCGCTTCGACACCCTGCTCGGCTACCGGCTGGTCGTCGGCCCCTGGCACGCCCGGCTCTGCAAGGCGGGCCTCGGCCCCGGCGCCGCCCGCCGCCTCGAACACCCCGTCACCAGCGCCCCGTTCACCCCGGCCGGCTACGCCCAACTCGCGCTCGCCCTGGCCCTGCTCGTCGACGCCCCCGAGCAACTCCCGTACGGGCGGCTGCTCGACGCGATGCGCGCCGCCGCCCCCGAACTCGCCGCCGAGCCGGCCGACCTCACGATGGCGCTCGCCGCGCTCGCCGCCTGGCAGGTGCTGGGCGACCTGCCGTCCGACCCGGCCGACGCCGACTTCGTGCTCACCGTCGACCGCGAACTCGCCCGCGCCGTCCCGGCCGGCCCGCCCGCCCTCGCCGACGACGCCGCCGACCTCATCCGCCGCGCCGCCGAGGCCGAGCCCGCCACCGCCGTCCGCCGCCTCCTCGCCGAGACGCCCGCCGTCCTCGCCGCCGACCTCCCCGAGGAGCGGCGCGCCTGGTTGCACGAGCACCGGCTCAGCGGCCCGGCCGCGCTCGCCGAGTTCCTCGGTCTCGAAGCCGAACTGCGCGCCGAGGGCGTCGCCCTGCTCGACCCGGCCGCCGAGCTCACCGACCTCGCCCTCCCCGGCGCCGGCACCCTCGCCCAGGCCACCCTGCTGCTGGTCGAGCGCCTGGTCGAGGAGGTCCGCCCGCTGCCCGGCGAGAGCACCGACGGCGACGTCCCCATCCCCGACGCCCTGATAGACGGCGTCCTCGGCGACATCACCGACGAATACGGCCTCCCCGCGCGCTACCTCGCCGACCGCACCGCCCTGCGCCGAGACGCCCTCGACCTCCTCCACCGCCTCGGCCTCATCGCCCCCACCCCCCGCACCACCTGGCTCCTCCGCCCCCCGGCCGCCCGCTACGCCCCGGCCCCCGACCTCCACCCCACCCCCAGCACCGGCCGCCACTCCCGCCCGGCGGTCCCGCCCCCGGCGGCGGGAGAGGGGCGGCGGGCGTAGGAGGGATTCCGGCGCCGCCCGCGGGAGCGGCCGCCCGCAAGGGGAACCGGTATCGCTCGCGCCCGCGTGGGCAGCACCGGGCGTGGGCCCGTGCGAGGCGGCGGGCTGCGGTCGCCACGCCCGCGCCCGGACCTCATGGGTCCGCTCTGACGACGGCCCACAGGTGCGCTGCGTCCTCCCGCGCAGGGAGCGCGAAAGCACCGCGTCCGGGGTGGACGGCGGTGCTGGGTGGGGCCGGTTACTTGCTGGCGGTGGTGGTGGCGAGGGGGCCGCGCTGGACGGTTTCGACGGTGGCGCCGACGCCGAGGGTGCCGAGGGCGATGGAGGCGAGGACGGCGGTGCAGGCGAGGAGGCGGCGGTGGCGCTGCGGGAGGGGGAAGCGCGGTTCCTGGTAGGGCGCCTGAGGGCTGGCGTTCATGACAGCGAGGGTCCCAGGGCGGTGTGAACGGTCGGTACGCGCGGGTGAAGTCCGGACGGGGGTTGGGCGTCGGTTGGCCGCATACGCCCCACCCGGCCGCCGGGTGGGGCGTATGCGCTGGTCAGTGGGGGCGTCCGCGTGCGGCGAGGGTCTCGCCGCCGGCGACTCGTACGGCGGCCCGGAGGCCGTGGGCGGGGTGGAGGCGGGTGGGAACTTTCGTTCCGTCGGGCCGACGGGGGACGGAGGGTCAGGCGGCGCGCTCCCCGCTCGGCCGGTGCGCGGCGGCGAGGTAGCGGGAGAGTGCCCGGCGGCTGCGGGCGAGGTCGTCGATCCGGGCGTCCAGGTCGGCGAGTTCGCCGCGCAGGGTGGCGACCAGGTCCGGGCAGGCCTCCAGCACGGGGACCGGGCCGGTGGCGCAGGGCAGTAGTTCGGCGATGACCCGGGTGGGCAGGCCGGCCGCGAGCAGGCTGCGGATCTGCCAGACCCGCACGGTGTCCTCCTCTCCGTACTCCCGGTAGCCGGCCGCGGTGCGGGCGGGCTGGAGCAGGCCCTGCTCCTCGTAATAGCGGAGGAGGCGGGCGGACACCCCGGTCAGGCGGGCGAGTTCTCCGATGCGCATGATCGGGCAACGTGGTCCGTGATCGAGGTGTTCCCGGTCGGCTCAGGCCTTCACGAACTCCAGCAGAACGTCGCGGAGTTGGGGCAGTGCCTCGACCATCGGCAGGTGACCGCTGGGGAGTTCGACGAAGCGGGCGCCGGGGATGCCCTCGGCCAGCAGGCGGTGCTGGGACGGTTGGACGAGCATGTCCTCGGCTGCGCCGACGACCGTCGTGGGGACGGTGATCGCGGCCAGTTCCTCGCGCACGTCGACCCGGGCGGCGAGCCGGAACTGCTGCGGGAAGCCCTTCGGCAGCGGGGACTTGAGCGCCTCCTCCAACTCGGCGAGCTGCTCGGGGGGCAGCGCGTCCACCCAGCTGTGGCCGAGGACGACGGTGAGCATCAGCCGGGCGAGGTCGGCCGGCCGGTCCTCGAGGGCGACCATCAGCTCCGAGAGCATGCTCAGCCGCGCCGAGCCGCCGGCCACGCCCGCGAGCAGCAGCAGCGAGCGGACCCGCTCGGGGTGGCGGGTGGCGATCCGGACCGCGACGGCGGCGCCCAGCGAGAAGCCGGCCAGGTCGAAGGTGGACAGGCCTTCCTCGTCGGCGGCGGCGACCAGCCGCTCGGCGAGCTCGTCGAGGGTGGGCTCGCCGGGCTCGTACGGGCTGTCACCGGAGCCCGGGTAGTCGGGGGCGACGACGGTGCGGTGCGCGGCGAGGTCGGGCAGCAGCGGACCCCAGTTGTCCCGGGCGCTGCCGGCGGCGCCGTGGGCGAGCAGCAGGCCGGGGCCGGAGCCCTGGACGATCCGGGCGAGCGGGGCGAACGCGGTGGGGGTGGACGGCATGAGGGCCTCCTCGGCGGGGCGGGCGGGGATGGGCGGGCGGGCGTGGACGGACGTGGGCGAGCGCGGACGGGCCGGACAGGCGGGATTTCGCGGGTTCACGCGGGTTCACGCGGGACTGTTCCGACAGCGGGAACGCTAGGTGTTCACACCGGTGAGAAGGTCAAGCCGGAGCGCGCGCGGGAACCCCGGCCGACGCCCCTGGTTACGTGAAGCGCCGGAGCCCCTACGCTGAGACATGGAGCGCCATTCGGACAGTGCCGTCCGGATGCCGCTGCGCTCCGCCGCCGGGGTGCTCACTGTGCCCGCGTTGGCCGCGCCGGTGTTCGCCCCGGGCCGGGCGGCCGCCGAGGAGGTGACCTGGCCCGTGTCCGGAATCGTCAAACCGCTTCCTGCCGAGTGGTTCGTCCCGCACGACACCAATGCCGAGATGCGTTGGGAGGCTCTGCGTGACGCCGACGGCAAGGCCACGATCGGCCGTCATGTGCCGACGGAACGGTTCTTCGTCCGCAACCACACCGGCACCCCGCTGATCGACCCGGACCGCTGGCGGCTGCGGCTGTTCGGCAGCGGCCTGCGCGGCGCCCCGACCGCCGAGCAGGCGGTCGAGTTCGGCCTGGCGGACCTGCGGGCCCTGCCGGCCACCCGGATCGACGCGGTGATCGAGTGCGCCGGCAACGGCCGCAGCTACTACCGCAGCCAGCAGCGCCAGTCCGTGCCCGGCACCCCGTGGACGCTCGGCGGCATCGGCTCGGCGAGCTGGCGCGGGGTCCGGCTGGCCGAGGTGCTGCGGGCGGCCGGGCTGACCGACGGCGCGGTGGACCTGCTGCCGGTCGGCCTGGACCCGGACTACGTGGTCGGCGGCGTCAACTACGGCCCGGTGCGCCGCCCGCTGCCGGTCGCCAAGGCGCTGGAGGACGTGCTGCTCGCGTACGAGATGAACGACGAGCCGCTGACCCCCGACCACGGCGCGCCGGCCCGGCTGGTGGTGCCCGGCTGGGTGGGCATCGCCTCGATCAAGTGGGTCGGCGGCATCGAGGTGGCCGACCACCCGCTCCGCTCGCCGTGGAACACCGACTTCTACCGGATGTTCGGCCCGGACTACCCGCCCGGCGGCGGTGCCCCGCTCAGCACCCAGGTGGTGAAGTCCGCCTTCGAGCTGGCCGCGGGCGCGGTGCTGGAGGCCGGGCGAGACCACCGGCTGCACGGACGTTCGTGGTCCGGCACCGCCCCGGTGAGCCGGGTCGAGGTGAGCACCGACGGCGGCCGGAGCTGGCGGCCCGCCGCGCTGTGCGAGGAGCCGCTCGCCGACAACTGGACGCGTTGGAGCATCGACTGGCGCCCCGAGCGGCCCGGCCCGTACGAGCTGCGCGCCCGCGCGACGGACCGCCTCGGTGGCACCCAGTCGGAGCGGGCGCCGTTCAACCGGGAGGGCTACCTGTTCGGCGCCGTGGTGGTGCACCCGGTGGCGGTGGTCTGACGAAGCCGGGGCTCAGCCGGTGGACTGGACCTCGTACGGGGCCGGGTAGTGGGTCTCGTACGGGGTCAGTACCAGCCGCACCACGTCCTCCAGCCGCCGCCGGGCGTCCCCGAGGGTGGTGCGGCCGGTCACCCAGGCGGTCAGCTCCCCCTGCCAGGCGTGCGCGACGATGTGCCGCACCAGGTCGCTTGCCGCCGCCGGCACCTCGGCCGTCACCGCCTGCAGGGCGGCGCTGTCGGCCCGGGCCATCCCCTGCAGGGCCTCGCTGGCGAAGGGATCGGTGGAGGCGGCGACGGCCACCCGAAGCCGGGCCAGCTCGGGCTGGCGCTGGTAGGCCCGCATCCCGCCCCGGACGTACCGCACCGCCCGGTCGGTGGCCCCCAGCCCGGCGCGCGGTCCGCGCAGCTCGGCCACCAGGTCGGCCAGCAACAGGCGGTGCCACTCGGCGATCGCCGCTGCCAGGAGGTGGTCCTTGGAGGAGAAGTAGCGGTACGCCGTCCCCAGGGCGACTCCGGACCGCTCGCAGACCTGCTTCATCTGCAGCCGCTCGACGCCGATCTCGTTCACCAGGGCGAGCGCGGCCGCGATCAGGCTTTCGCGGCGTTCGAGCTGACGCGGAGACATCGCCTCCACCGGCCGTGGTGACAGGTCAACCTTGGTCACCCGCACCATGATACGGGCCGGGGCCGCTCAGGAGTATGACGCCGACCGGCCCCCTTCCGTTCGCCGGGCGGCCACCGGGGTGATCGGGGCCGTCCGCCGGCTACGGCAGCCTGCGGATCAGCGCCTCCTGGGCGGCCGAGGCCACCAGTCGGCCGTCCCGGTCGTAGAACTCGCCGAGCGACAGGCCCCGGCCGTCCGAGGCGGACGGGCTGCGCTGGGCGAACAGCAGCCATTCGTCGGCCCGGAACGGGCGGTGGAACCACATCGCGTGGTCCAGCGAGGCCATCAGCAGCCGAGGCGGCTCGGTGCGCTGGAAGAAGTTCGGCTGCTCGTGCAGTCCGGCGGTGGAGGCCAGGGTGAGGTCGGACAGGTAGGTGAGCGCGCAGGCGTGCAGCAGTGGGTCGCCGGCCGGGAACGGGGTGGCGGTGCGCAGCCAGACGAACTGCTGCGGCATACCCGGGACGGTCGGCGGCACGCCCGGGGCGTCCGGCGGCACGAAACGCAGTTCGAGGTCGCGGAAGCCGTCCGAGTTCCTGACCGCCTCGCGCAACTCCTCGGGCCAGTGGGAGAAGGCGTCGACAAGCGTCTCCGGGGCGGGCACCGGCGGCATCCCGCGGTGGCGCTCGTCGGTCGGCTCCGGGCGCTTGAAGGAGGCGGTGAGGCTGAAGATCTCGTTCCGGTCCTGCACCGCCCGGACCCGGCGGGTGGCGTAGGTGACGCCCTCGCGCAGCCGCTCGACCTCGTAGGTGATCGGCCGGGTGGGGTTGCCGGGCAGCAGGAAGTAGCTGTGCAGCGAGTGCACCGCGCGCAGGGCCTCGCAGGTGCGTCCGGCGGCGGCGAGGGCCTGGGCGGCGACATGGCCGCCGAAGGCGCGCATCGGGGCCCCGGCGTGGCAGTAGCCCCGGAACGTGTTCTCGTCCAGCTGCTCGATCTCCAGCAACTCGGCGAACGGAGCGGCCGGGCGGGGCGCCTGCTCGGCCGGGATCTGCTGTTCGGTCAGGTCGGTCACCGGCCCATAGTGGCAGAAGCCAACCGTACGGTGGTGTGTCCTGGGTAACACTCACGTCTGTAGAACGCGTTTCATTTCGATGTCGGCCCGATGGACTGTCAGGCCGGTCACCTAGCGTGCTCCGTATGACGCAATCCGCACACGCGTACGCCTATCTGCGCCCGTCGGCCGTCCTGGACGGCACCGACGGCCGAAGCCTCGACCTGGCCACCTCCGGCGGCGCCACCCCGCTCGGGGCGGCGGCCAACCCGCGCTTCTTCGCGGGTTTCCTGGCCGCTCCGGCCTCGGCCGCAGCCGCGCTGCTCGCCGTCGCGGACGTCGCCGCCGCCCGCTACTACCAGTCCCGGCTGCGCGCCTCGCTCGACCCGGTCGTCACCGCCAACGGGGACCGGCTGCGCTTCGAGTCCTTCTCCGGCTGCTGCGGCGTCTACGCCCGGCTCGACGTGCTCCAGGCCGGGCTGGACGGTGACGAGATCGGGCACGGCACCACCAACGTGGACGTCAACAACCCGCTCCGCGAGGCGCTGACCAGGATCGGCCCGGCGGACCCGCTGCACCTCGCGGTCGGGCCGGACGCGCTGGAGGTCACCAGCTTCGACGGCCCGCTGGTGGAGAAGAAGGTGCCGCTGCCGGAGCGCTGGCTGCGCGGCTTCGCCGAGACCCAGGTGGTCGCCGCCGGATTCGACCTGCGCGCCGAACTGCCCGCCGCCGAGGCGGTGCGCTTCCTGCGCTCGCTGCCGCGCGGCGGACGCAGCACCGTGGGCTGGGTCGTCCCGGCCGGGCGGGCGCTGCGGCCCAGAGTCCGGGGTCGTGGTCTTCGAGCGGGCGCTGGACGGACTGGTCCGACAGGCCCACCGGGACCGGGCGGCACTGCTGGAGGCGCTGGAGCCGGTCCGCCGGACGAACCCATGGCGCGGCACCGGCCACTGGGGGGACTGCAGGCCCCACGACGTGCTCTACGTGGTGGCGGCGGTGGCGGGGGAAACGCCGCCGCGCCGGCTCTGGGACTACCTCAGCGGGCAGGGCCGCTCGCCACTGCGCGGTGCGCAGACCACGGTGCACGGCGCCGTGCTCGCCGCCCGACTGGAGGAGGCCGCCTGGCAGATCACGGCGAACCGGTCGCCGCACCTGCTCGCCACCCCGACGGACGCCACCGGCGCGGTCGCGGCGGCCGTGCTGGTCGAGCGCATCGCCGGGTACGAGGCGGCGGGCATCACCCCGGGCCGGGTCGACCTGAGCGCGGCCCTGCTGCGGGTCGGGCCCGACGCGGCCCCTGAGGTGCTGCGGGCCGCCGAGGGGCTGACCTCGCGGGCCGGGCGGTGGCTGGCCCACTGGCTGCGCACCGGCGGCCTGCCCGGGCAGCCGTCCGAGCGGGTGGTGTTCGCGCCCGGGCGGGGCTCGAAGCGCGGGCACGTCTACATGGACCGGTGGTGGGAGGACGTCCAGCGGATCGCCGTTGCCCAGCCGGGCATCGGCGCCGGGCCGGAGGGGCCGGACGGCGAGCGGCTCGCCCCCGAGTTCCAGGAGCTGATGGACGGCACCGAGCCCAGCGTGTCCCGGGCCCGCAAGGTGTACGACTGGGCCTGGCGGCCGATCCCGCACTGGATCGCGATGCTGCCCTGGCACCGGGAGGAGCTGGCCGCGCGCTGGCTCGATCACTTCGCCATGGGCGCGGACCGGGACGAGCGCGGGGCCGGGCGGTACCTACTGCTGCTCGCCGAGTCCGGCGGGCCGGCCGGGCTCGCGCTGCACCTGGCGGTGGCGTACGGCCTGGGCGCCCGGCACGCCGAGGACCGGACCGGTGCCGTCGACGCGTTGCTGGTGCTCGCCGCGCGCGGGGACCTGGACGGCGCGTTGCTCGGGCGGGAGCTGGGTGAGCTGATGGCGCGCGGCACGGTCAAGCCGACCCGGCTGGTGGCGGCGCTCGGCCTGGCGGCGGAGACCGGTGTCGGCGGGACGGTGTGGTCGGTGCTCGGGGCGGCGCTGCCGGGTCTGCTGGGGGCGGCGGATTCGTCCGTACGGGGGCTGGGCGACTTGCTCGCCCTGGCCACGGAGTGCGCCCGGCGCACCCGGGCGCGGGGGCCGATGGCCGAGGTGACGGCGATGGCGGAGCGGGGCGGGTCGGGTCGGGTGGTGAAGGAGGCCCGGGCGCTGCGGGACGTGCTCGCGGGGTGAGCGGGCGGCGGGGCCGGGTGGGGGCCCACGGCTGACGACTTTCAGGCGACAGCGTTCAGATGACAGCGTTCAGCGAACAGATTTCAGCGAACAGTGTTCAGCGAACGGATTTCGAAATCTGTTCGCTGAAATCTGTTACCTGTTCGCGCACCGCCGTCTCGGCGACCAGCGGCTCGATGCCGCGCGGCATGGCCGTCACCGCGCGCCACCAGAGCCGCAGCGCCGGCGGGTCGACGGGCTCGAAGGGCTTGCCGGGGCGGGGGACCGCGAGGCGGGCGCCGAGCGCCTGGGCGGCGGTGACGACGCGCTCGGCGGGCTCCTCCCACGGGTGGGCCGCCAGGTTGAAGGTGCACCAGTGGATCGGCAGCAGCAGCTCGCCGCCCAGGTCCAGGTGTGCCCGGACGCCCTCCTCGGGAGTCATGTGCACCTCGGGCCAGAACGCGCTGTACGCGCCGACCTGCATCATCGTCGCGTCGAACGGTCCGAGTCGACGCCCGATCTCCGCGAAGCCGGGGAAGTACCCGGTGTCCCCGCTGTGGAAGATCCGGTGCCCGCCACCCGCAACCACCCAGGACGACCACAGGAACAGCGTGCTGGTGCGCGGCCCGCGGCTGCAGTAGTGCCGGGCGGGCGTGGCGGTCAGGGTCAGCCCGGCGACCTCGGCGGACTCCCACCAGTCCAGTTCGACGATCCGTCCGACCGGCACCCCCCAGTGCTCCAGGTGCGCCCCGACCCCGAGCGGTACGGCGAACACCGCGTCGCCGCCGATCAGGGCCCGAACGGTGGCCATGTCCAGGTGGTCGTAGTGGTCGTGCGAGACCACCACCACGTCCACCGGCCCGAGTTCGGACAGCGGCAGGGGTACCGGGTGCAGCCGCTTGGGCCCGGTCCAGGCGAACGGGGAGCAGCGCTCGCCCCAGACCGGGTCGATCAGCACGCGCCGGCCACCGATCTCGGCGAGCACGGTGGCGTGCCCGAGCCAGGTGAGCCGCAGCCCGGACTCCGGCGGCGCGGCCAGGTCGACCGGCAGCAGTCGGTGCACCGGCACGGCGGCGGCCGGCGATCGGCGGGTCTTGTCCCCGCCCAGCTGAGCACGGGTGATCTCCAGCGGGCTCCGTTCGTACACCAGGCGGCGGGTCGGCACCGGGTTGCGGAAGGCGCCGTCGACGAACTGGGGCGAGCGGCGGATCCGGGCCAGCCGCTCGCCCCGGGGGTCGGCCCCGAAGGCGTCGGCCCGGACCCGGTGCCAGGCCGCTCGGGGGAGTCCGGCCAGTCCGGGGACTGCGCGGTCGGCGGCCGGTCCGGCGGACGGCGGGGCGAGCTGTGAGACCAGACCGGCGAGACGGGAGAACCACGGGACGGGGCGGGGCACGGCTCCTCCAGGGACGGTCACGGCTACCGGGCATGCCCGGACGCGCACCCTTGGGGCAGATGGGCCCCTGTGGTACGACAACCATCTCGTCGGAGACTACTCGCCGTGGGCCGTCCGGACTCGGTGGAGAGTCCGGCACGGTCCAATCGGCGTACCCGGCGCGGGTCGGAACCCGGATCCGCGCTTCGCGTGGAAGTCGGCGCTACACGTACCGGTCGGCGCTACGCGTAGAAGCGGGTGATCGCCTCCGCGACGCAGTGCGGCTTGGCGCTCTGCTCGCTCGTGACGGTGAACCGGACCACCGCCTGGACCCCGCCCGGCACCTCGGTGGCCGAGACCAGTTCGGCGGTGGCCCGGATCGCCGTGCCCACCGGCACCGGGGCCGGGAAACGCACCTTGTCCGAGCCGTAGTTCAGCGCCATCCGCACGCCCTCGACGCTGTAGCACTCCTTGGCCAGCACCGGGATCATCGACTGGGTCAGATAGCCGTGCGCGATGGTCGAGCCGAACCGGCTCTCCTTCGCCCGCTCCGGGTCCACGTGGATCCACTGGTGGTCCCCGGTCGCCTCGGCGAACAGGTCGATCTGCCGCTGGTCGATGGTGTGCCACTCGCTGGTGCCCAGTTCGGTGCCGACGGCGGCGGTCAGCTCGGCGAGGGAGGCGAAGGTCGTCACGGTGCGCTCCTGGAGGGGGACGGGCCCGGCGAGGGGCCAGGACGCCGGAAGCGTATGCCTACCCCTTGCTATCTGTCAGGAGCGGACGGGGAAAAGGGAAGCTCAGGGCGGCAGGGCGGCAGCGGGTCAGGGCCGCAGCGCCGCGTGCCCCAGCGGGCCCGGTCCCGGCGAGCCCTGGCCGGTCGGGAACAGCCGCCGCCCGCTGACCAGCTCCGGCACCAGCGCGATGAACAGCGGCTCCGGATCCCCCACCCACGGCCGCAGCCCGGAGCGCAGCACCCGCCGCACCTGGTCGGGGTCTCTTACCGCGTCCGCCCGCCCGTGCACCAGCACGCTCCACCCGGTGCGGGTGACCGGGTCCAGCAGATCGGTCTGGAAGGCCACCACCGTGCCGTCAAGCCCGCGCGCGGTGGCACTTCCCCGGCGCACGGCGAGCACCAGCCGCCCGTCCAGGACCTCGAATGAGACCGGCAGGACGGCCGGCAGTGCGTGCTCGGTGTACACCACGCGCCCGACGGGCACGGTGCTGAGCAGCCGCAGGCACTCGGCCTCGCTCAGGGTCTCCACACGGTCCTCACGCTCCATGCGTCCGATCGTCCTCCGGTCGGTACGCGCGTCGATAGGGCCCATGGTCCCTGGGCGGACGGGCCGTGAGCCCTGTCGGCGGCCGCCCGGAGCGGTAGCCTGCCCGGCGGGTGGAGGAATGGTGGAGGAGGGGGCGGACGGATGGCCGGCGGGGTCGATCTGGTGGTGATCGGGGCGGACGGGGGGCCGGACCGGGCGTACGGGGGGTCGGCGCTCGCGCCGGACGGCGCCCGGCTGCTGGCCGAGGTGCTGCCCGGGATGTGCTTCGACACCGGCGCGGCCGGCTGTCGCGTCACCCGTACGGCACCGGACGCGGACGCCAACGCGATGCTCACCGCCGTCCGGGGCGCCGCCCAGCACCGCGGCCGCTGGCTGGTGGTCTGCCTGGTCGGCCAGCTGGTCGCCGACCCCCGCGGCCGCAGGCTCGCCCTGGTCACCGGAGGCAGCACCCCCGACAACGCCTACCGGCGCGGCCTGGCCTGGGACTGGGTGGTCAGCGCGATGGTGCACGGCGATCAGGAGGAGGCGCTGCTGCTGGTCGACGCGGTGGCCGACCGCGACACCTGGACGGCGCTGGAGCGCGGCGGCGAGGACAGCGCGGGCGAACTGCTCAGCTACTCCCGGGTTCCGTTGTGGGGCCGGATCGGCCGCTTCACCCCGGGCAGACGCGGCCGGGACGCCGTACTGCCGGGCGGCGAGGGCTCGTTCAGCCGGGCACTCACCACCGTCCTGCGCCACGGCGTCCCGGGTGCCCCCGCGGCCGTCGCCCCGCTGGACCTCCAGCCCGCCGTCGCCGGGTTGCTGGACGGGGGAGAGTCGGCCGGTAGTTCGGGTGCGCCGGGCGCGCGCCTGCTCGTTCCGCCGCACGGCGGGCGCCTGTTGATGCGCAATCGGGCCGCGGTTCGGGGCGCATTGGCCGGATTGTCGCTTTCCGAAGAACTGTTGGCCGTCCTGTGGCGGGAAAGTGCCCCGACGGACCCGCCTTCCACGTAAGGTCAGGGGGCCTGAGGTGTTGCCGTGATGGGGTGGGTTGGCGAAGAATCGATGCCCAGCGGAAACACCGGCGGGACGAAGTAAATCTTCTGGCGGCCGTGGATCACGGATCGGCTCGGTCGCGACGAGGTGGGGCGATGCGGCAGCGCGGAAATGTGTTGCGCCCTGGGGTGGTTGGGGTTGGTGGGGCGGTTCTGGTGTTGCTGCTCGGCGCTTGTGCGAGCGGTGGTGCGGACGGTTCCGTCGATCGTCTCGGTTCGGCCGCGCCCACTGTTGCGGGAGTGAATCCGTTAACTCCTTCGGGTGGTTCGGTAAACGCCACGATCGCGCCGACCGACGGCCCGGAAGGGGCGATGGGGCGGTTGGCGGTGAACACATATCAGAACTGGTGGCAGGCGCAGGCCGAGGCTTTCGGGCGTACGGATTCGGACGGCACCGCGCTGGAGGCGTACTCCTCCGGACGTGCCCTGACCGACACCCTGGTCGGCCTCCGTCAACTGCACGACGCCAAACTGGTGATGACCGGAACACCGAGGAATTCGGCCGTGGTCAAGGCCATTGACCTGAAAGCCGATCCGCGGACCGCCGTGATCGAGGACTGCGTCGACCTGTCCGACTGGCATCGTGTCGATGCCGTCACCCGTGCGGCGAAGGAACCGGCCGACCGACTGAACCGCTATGTCGCGACCGTGTCCCTGCGCTGGTTCCAAGCGCATTGGCTGATCTACGACTTCAAGCGGGAGGTGGACCGGACATGCTGAACTCGCGGAAACCGGCCCGGCGGTTCGCGTTCGTCGCGTCGTTGTCCGCCGGGTTGTTGTTGTCCTCGGCGGCAACGGCGACGGCGGACGAACCACCGGATGCCGGAGCCGAACAATGCTCCCCGAGCGTGATCTGCTCGCACGCCGGAACTGGCGGGAACACCCCGGCTCCCAGCCCCTCGCAGGGAAGTTCCGGCGACAGCGGGAGCAGCGGGCCCCAAGTCTGCAGCTACCACAGTGTCTCCTGGGCCTGTTACGACCCGGAGCGCGGTTACTTCAACGACGGCGACGGCTGTTACTACCGTCCCCTGGACAAGCAGCCGGCCGAGGGAGATTCGGCGTGGGAGGGGCACAAGCCGTCCGAGGGGTCCGTCTACTCGCAGGTCTGCCCGCAGACCAACGGCGGACAGGGCGGTCTGGCGACCGTGTTCCAGGCCAACGCGGCGGGCGCGAAACAGGTGATCGACCCGGTGGTCCAAGGGAAGCTGATCGCCGGCCGGATGGCCTTTCCGGCGCCGGTGGCGGGCGTCGCCCCCAAGGACACGGCCGTGGTGAAGGCTCCGGTCTGGCTGTGGGCGGACGGCATGGCGGCACCCCACGCCGACCCGCTGGTCCTTCCGGGTGTCTCGGTCACCGTCACCGCCCGACTGGATGGCATGACCTGGGAGTTCGGCCCGGGCATGTCGGTGGACTGCGCCACGGCGGGCACGCCGTACGACCCGAAGTACGGCGCGGCCACGTCCCCTGACTGCGGCTACGAGTTCTCGGTCGGTTCGGGCACCCGACAGGGCGGTGTCTTCACCGGCACGGTCACCGCGCACTGGCAGGCCCATGTGGTGATCACCGGGCCGAATGCGCAGACCTTCGACCTGCCGATGCCCCGGGCGACGGACTTCACGCTCAAGGTCGCCGAGGTCCAGGTCCTCAACTGATCTCGCTCCGGCGCCCGTTCGAAGAGCGACGAGGCGCAACCACGACAAGGAAGGGCGGAACCCGGTGGAGAACCGTACATTCGCGACGCCGGGATCCGGCACACCCGCCGGCGCCGCGGTGTCCGTGGCGCCCCCGGAGCAGCAGGAGCGGGGCAGCGGCCGCGGCCGTGCCGCGCCGCACGCGCCCGGACGGACCATGCGGGCCCGGCGGCGGCGCCCGGCGGTGCTGGCGATGGCGGTCGCGCTGATCGCGGCCGGCGGGCTGGGCGGCGCCGCCCTCTACAACAGCACCGGGCAGCGGGTCGCGGTTCTGGCGCTGGCCCGGGACGTGCCCTGGGGGCAGGTGATCACCGAGGACGACCTGGTGGTGGCCCGGATCGCGGGCGATCCGGCGCTGCGGCCGGTGTCGGCCCAGGATCGGGCCAAGGCGGTCGGCATGCGGGCCGCCACCGACCTCAAGCGCGGTTCCATGCTGACCGGTTCGGACCTGGCGCAGGGCCTGTCGGTGCAGCCGGGGCAGATCGTGGTCGGGGTGTCGGCCAAGCGCACCCAGCTGCCCGCCAGCCGGCTCCAGCCCGGGGTGCAGATCGTCGTGGTCGACACCCCCGACAACGGCCGGGCCGACTCACTGCCGGCGACGGTCATCACGGTCGGCCGGGTGGACACCGACGGCAGCCAGGTGATCGACGTGGCGGTCGGCGCGGCGGACGGGCCCCGGCTGGCGCAGTGGGTGGCGAGCGGGCGGATCCAGGTACTGCTGGCGCCGCGCGCCGCCCCGGGCGGTGCCGGGGCCGGTTCCCCGGCCTCCCCGTCGGCGGCACCCACCGGTGCGGCCACCGGTGCGGCCACCGGTGCGGCCACCGGTGCGGCCGCCGGCGCGGCCACTGGCGCGGCCACCGCGCCCGCCACCCCGGCCGGAACGGGTGCCCCGGCCGGGACGGGTGGCGCCTGATGGCGGTGATCGCGGTGGTCGGCGGTCCGGGCGCGCCGGGCGCGACCACGACCGCGCTGGCGCTGCTGCTGGCCTGGCCGCTGCAACCCGGCCGACGGATCCTGCTGGTCGAGGCCGACCCGGACGGCGGCGCGGTGCTCGCGGGCGCCCTGGAGGGCCGGGTCGACGCGGTGTACGGCCTGCGCAATCTCGCCGTCGCCGACCGACGCGGGCTGCTCGCCCAGACCATCTGGGAGCAGCTGATCGACCTCTCTCCCGAGGGCAACGCCGAGCGGCTGCTGCTGCCCGGCCTGACCGACCCGGCCCAGGCGCCCGGCCTCGCCTACACCTGGGAGCCGCTCGTCGACCTGCTGCACGGCATCGAGCAGCAGGGCTACGACGTCATCCTGGACCTCGGCCGCTCCGGCGCCACCGGGGCGAGCGCGGTGCTGGCCCGTCGCGCGGACGTGGTGGCGGCGACGGTGCGCACCACGCTGCGCGGGCTGAGCGCGGCCCGCCCCCGGCTCGCCGCCCTCGCCGAGGACCTGACCGCCGGCGGGACCGGGGCGGACGCGCTCGGGCTGCTGCTGGTCGCCGAGGGGCCGTACCCGGGGGCGGAGGTGTCCCGGGAGTTCGGCCTGCCGGTGCTCGGGGTGTTGCCGCACGCCGCCCGTACCGCGCGGGTGCTCTCCGACGGCGGGGACACCACCGACCGGCGGTTCATCCGCTCGGAGCTGATGCGCACGGCCCGTTCGGCGGCCGACGAGCTGCAGCTGCTGGTCCGCCGACGGCGCCAGCGGCTCGCCCCGAACGCCGCGCCGACGCCCGCGCCCGCCCAGCTCACGGCGCCGAACCCGCCGGCCGCGCCCGCCCCGGCCGCGCCCACCGTGCCTGTGCCGGCCCCGGCGCCGGTTCCCGTCCCGGGGCCGGTGGCACCGCTGCCGCCGATGGCCGCCCCGGCCCCGTACGGGCAGCAGCCGTACGGACAACCGCCCTACGGACAGCCGCCGTTAGGATCGCAGCCCTACGCGGAACCTGCCTACGGCCCCGTCGAGGGTGAGCAGCCCTCGTACGCCCCGCCGCTGATCACCACCGGACCGGTCGCACCGCTGGCCGGGCTGGCGCCGCAGCCGGCCGCCCCGGCGCCGTTCCCGGCGCATGTCCAGTCGCACGCCCAGGCGCCGCGACCGGCCGACGAGGATGGGCAGTACCCGCTTCAGCAACCAATGGTGACGGAGCGCCAGATCGACGGCCGGCCGTACCCGTACAGCCCCGGGGAGGTGCTCCGTGCGCGGTAGCCCCCTGCACCAGCACCCGACGGCCGACCCGGCCGCCCTGCCCTGGCCGACACCCGCGCCCACGTCCGCACCCATGTCCACGCCGGCACCCGCGCCGCCTCGGCCCGCGCAGGCGTACCAGCCCGGCCCGGTCGCGCCCCAGCCCGTCGCCTCCGCCCACGGCGGTGCGGCCGGGCCCACCGCCGTACCCTCCCAACTGCCCTCGCTGGACCTGCGCGGCGCCGCCACCCGCCCGGCCGTCGACCCGCAGGTCGCACGCGAACTCAAGCGACAGGTCGCCGCCGAACTACACCAGCAGATCAGCCGGTTGACCGCCGGCTCCGGTTCCGAGCCGGACCGTGCCACCCGCCGCCAGCGCGGCCGCGCGCTGATCGAGGAGGCGGTCGCCCGCTGGTCCGACGCCTACGCCCAGACCCACGGCATCCCGCCCACCCGGGAGCAGGACCGCGCCCTCGCCGAGGCCGTCTTCGACCTGCTGTTCCGGGCCGGCCGGCTCCAGCCCTACCTGGACGACCCGGAGATCGAGAACATCCTGATCAACGGCTGTGACGACGTCTGGGTCTCCAAGGTGCACCAACCCCTGCGCCAGGTCCCGCCGGTGGCCGACAGCGACGCCGAACTCATCGAGCTGCTCCAGGACTTGGCCCGCCAGCACGGCGGCGGCGAGCGCAGCCTGTCCACCGCCAGCCCGACGCTCGCCCTGCGCCTGGAGGGCGGCATGCGCCTGCAGGCGCTCACCGAGGTGACGCCCCGCCCGTACGTGGCGATCCGCCGCCACCGGGTGGCCTCGGCGACGCTGCCGGAGATGGTCGAACTCGGCACCCTGGACGGAACCTTGGCCGCTTTCCTGGCCGCCGCGATCCGGGCCCGGAAGAACGTGATGATCACCGGCACCCAGGGCGTCGGCAAGACCAGCCTGCTGCGCGCGATGGCCGCCGAGATCCCGCCGGACGAGCGGATCGGCACCCTGGAGTCGGAGTTCGAGCTCTGGCTGCACACCCTCGGCCACCTGCGCCAGGTCGTCCCGATGGAGGCCCGCGAGGGCAACGGCGAGCGCGTCGACGGCCGTCTGGCCGGGGAGTTGACGATCGGCGACCTCATCCCGGCCGCGCTGCGCATGACCCTCTCCCGGATCATCGTCGGCGAGGTCCGCTCCGGCGAGGTCGTCCCGATGCTGCGGGTCATGACCAACGGTGAGGGCGGCTCGATGTGCACCCTGCACGCCCGCGGCCCGCACATGGTGGTCGACCGCATCGCCGAACTCTGCCTGGAGTACGGCTCGCACATGACCGACGCCCTCGCCTACCGGCTCACCGCCAACGCCCTGGACCTCATCGTGCACGTCACCATGGTCGACGAGACCGCCGTCGGCGGCCGTCGGCACCGCTTCGTCTCGCACGTCCTGGAGGTCACCGGCCTCGGCGAGAGCGGCCGGCCCGCGCTGAACACCGTCTTCGGCCCCCGGCCGGACCTCGGTGAGCCGCGCGCCGTCCCGCACACCCCGCCGCAGTGCCTGGACGACCTGCGCCGGGCGGGCTTCGACGCCTCGCTGCTCGGCTCCCGGTACGGGGGCTGGGCCACCCCGTTGCAGCTGCGGATCGGCGGTGGCGCGCGGTGATGCTGCTGTTCGCCCTGTGCGGGCTGGCGGTCGCGGGCGGCCTGGTCGCCCTGGTGGCCTGGGCCCGCGGCAGCGAGCCCGCCGACGAGGGCGAGCCGGGCCGCCGGGACAACCCGCTGGCCGGCCGCGCCCACGTCTTCTGGTACGGCGCCCCCGGCGCGGCCTCGCTGCGGATGGTGCGGCTGCGCCGGATCCAGCTGCCCCTGGCGCTCGCCGGAGCGCCGACGGCCTGGCTGTTCACCGGCATCCCGTTGACCGCGCTGCTGGTGCCGTTGACCGTCTTCGGCCTGCCCTGGCTGTTCGACACCACCCGCCCGGACACCCACCGGATCGAGCGCCTGGAGGCGCTGTCCGAGTGGACCCAGCGGATCGCCGACGTGCTGCTGCTCGGCGTCGGCCTCAACCAGGCCATCGTCACCAGCCGCCGCACCGCCCCCGCCGCCCTGGAGGACGAGATCGGCGAGCTGGCCGCCCGATTGCAGGCCCGCTGGCGACCCGAGGAGGCGCTGCGGGCCTTCGCCGACAGTCTGGCCGACGCCACCGCCGACAAGGTGCTCGCGGCCCTCGTGCTGCGGGCCGGGGACAGCGGACCGGGCCTGGCCCGGACGCTCTGCGACATGGCCGACTCGGTGCGCGAGGAGGTCCGCCAGCGCCGCGCCATCGAGGCCGACCGGGCCAAGCACCGCACCACCATCCGCTGGCTGGTCGGCATCATCGTGCTGGTCGTCACGGTCGGCTCCTTCAACACCGAGTACACCCGCCCCTACGGGACCTTCCTCGGGCAGACCGTGCTCGCCGTGGTCGCCGCCCTGTTCGTCGCGATCATCGCCTGGATGCGGGCGCTGGCCTCGCATCCGCCGGTGCCCCGGCTGCTCACGCCGGACCGGCGCAGCAAGGGCGGGCGCCGCCTGCCCGGCCCCGAGCAGGAGCCCGTCGAGCAGCTCGGGGAGGCCCGGTGATCTCCCCCTGGTCCGTGCTCGCGGGCGCCGCCGCGGCCGGCGGCCTCGCCCTGCTGATCGCCGAACTGCGGCCCGCGCCGCCGGACTTGCGCCAGGCGCTGGACCGGCTGCACCGAGCCCCGGCGGACCGGCCGCAGGACCCGGACGAGCGGCCGCGCTGGTACGACCGGATCGGCGAGCGCTCGCTCACCCTGCGCGGGGTCTCCATCCCGCGCCGCGAACTCGCCCTGATCGGCCGTACCCCGGCCCGGTTCATGGTGCACAAGCTGCTGTTCGCCGCGCTCGGCCTGGTGCTGCCCGCCTACCTCGGCGCGATGGTCGTGCTGATGGACGTCGCCCTGCCCTTCGCCCTGCCGCTGGTCGCCGGACCGCTGCTGGCCGGGCTGCTGTTCTTCGTCCCGGACGCGATCGTGCGCGGCGAGGCCAAGGAGGCACGCACCGAGTACCTGCACGGCATCGCCGCCTACCTGGAACTCGTCGCCATGGAGCGGGCCGCCGACTGCGGCCCCGCCGAGGCGCTGCGCCGCGCCGCCTCGGTCGGACAGGGTGTGGTGTTTCGCCGGATCCGCGACGCGCTGGAGCGCGCCGCCACCGACCGCCTCCCGCCCTGGGCCGGACTCGACGCGCTGGCCGAGGAGTTGGGCCTCAGCCCGCTCCAGGACGTGGCCGACATCATGCGGCTGTCCGGCACCGACGGCGCCGCCGTGTACGACACCCTGCGGGCCCGCGCCAAGGGCCTGCGCGGCGAACTGCTCGCCGAGGACCTCGCCCGCGCCAACGCCGACAGCGAGCGGATGGTCGCGCCCGGGGCCGCCCTGACCCTGCTGATGACCGTCCTGATCGTCTTTCCCGCGCTCCACCAGATGCTCAACTGATGCCTGCACCCGAGCAGCTGACACCACACCACACCCCGGGAGAACCCGATGACCGTACGACTCGCCCAGCTGGCCGGCCGGGTGCTGCGGCCCGTCCTGCTGCCCGTGCAGTTCGCCCTGCTGTTGTTCACGCTCCGGCTGGGCCGGCTGCGGGCCGCCCGCGCGCGCGGCGACCGGGGCGCCATCAGCATCGAACTGGCCCTCGCCATCATCGCCTTGGTGTTCGTCGCGGGTGCCGTGGCGACCGCGCTGTACCTGCTGAAGGACAAGGTGGTCACCAAGGTCGAGCAGGACCCGAACATGCCGGGTGGCGCGGGCGGCGCGGGTGGCGCCTCCAAGTGATCCGCCTGCCTCGCCGCCGCGGCGACCGGGGGTCGATGAGCATCAGCCTCGCCGTCGTCTTCCCGGTCGTCCTGCTGCTCGTGCTGCTCGTCGTCCAGGCCTCGCTGTGGTGGTACGACCGACAGGTCGCGCTCACCGCCGCCCGTGAGGGCGTGGACGCCGGGCGGGTACAGGGGAACGCGACGGACGAGGTGAAGAACGCGGCCGCCGAACGGCAGGCCCGGGACTTCCTGGACCGCCAGGGCGTGCACGCGTACGAGGTGCGGACCGGCGACAGCACGCCCGAGACGATCCGGGTCACCGTGGAGCTGACGCCCCCGCTGCTGATACCCGGGCTCACGGCGCCCAGGATCCGGCAGTACGCCGAGGCGCCGCGCGAGCGCTTCGTCCCGCCGGTGGTGGCGAAGTGACCCGCGCCGGCCGGCGGTGGCCGCGGTGGCGTCCGCGTCGGCGGGACCGCGGCGGGATCGCGATCGAGGCGGCGATCGTGGTGCCGGGCGTGGTCGGGCTGGTCCTGCTGGCGATCGCCGCCGGCCGGGTGCAGACCGCGGCCGGCACGGTCGAGGCCGCCGCCCGCGCCGGGGCCCGGACCGCCTCGCTGCAGCGCAGCGTCGCGGGGATGGACGCGCCGGCCAAGGACTCCGCCTTCGCCACACTGCGCCAGCAGGGCGTCTCCTGCCGGAACGGCGACGTCCAGGTGGACAAGGGCGAGCTGGACCTGCCGGACGGTCCGGTCGCGACCGTCAGGGTCACCGTGGTGTGCGACGTCGAACTCGCCGATCTGCTCGGCGGACCGTCCGGCGTGCCCGTGACGAAGCACCTCGTCGGGGAGTTCACCTCGGTGGTGGACCGTTACCGGGGCACATGACGGCCGCGGCGGCCGCGACGGACGGTCGGGGGGATTGGGGACGGGCCCCGCGGGGGAGACGCAAGCGGAGAGCGCTCGGGGGATGACGCAACGGCACCGAGTGGCGCCCGGTGCGGGGGCCGGTGGGGAGACATCGTGCGGATCGGGGGGAGAGGATGCGAGTGCTGAGCGGCCTGCGACGGGGCCTTCGTGCCGGTCGGCGCCGGTCGGACCGGGGCGCGGTCGCCCTCTTCGTGGCGATCTGCGCGGCCTATCTGGTGCTCGTCATCGCCCTGGTGATCGACGCCGGCGGCCGACTGCGGGTCGCCGAGCGCACCGACGCCTACGCCCAGGAGGCCGCGCGGGTCGGCGGGCAGCAGCTCGACCAGGCGGCGGTGCTGCAGGGCAAGGGCTTCAAGGTGCAGCAGGCGTACGTCAAGCAGGCCGCCGACGCCTACCTCGGGCTGTACGGGCTGCACGCCGGTGTCGTCGAGTTCTCCGGTGACGGCAAGGTCGTCACCGTCACCGTGCAGGCCGACTACCGGCCGGTCCTGCTGGGCGCCCTCGGGGAGCGGAAGGTAACGGGCAAGGGCAGTGCGACCCTCGTCCACGGAGTCGAGAAAGCGGAGACCGACTGATGGCCGCGCCACGTGCCAAGGACCAGGCCCGAACCGCCCCGGCCCGTAGCGGCCGGACCGGGACCGGGAACGACCAGGATCGAATCGCGAGGGGCCGAACCGCGAGGAGCCGGACCGCGAGGGATCGGAGTCGAAGCGCGCACCGGGCCGGACGCGGCCGTGGCGGCGCGCTGATCACCGCGCTCGCCGCGTTGGTCGCCCTGCTCGCCCTGCTGTTCGGCGTCCCCGCGCTGCTGCTGTACGGCACCCACGCGGTCGCCTCGATGGGCGAGGTCGCCCCGGGCGGGGTGGGTGAGGCGCTCACCGGTCCGGACGACGGACGGCTGTTCCTCTGGCTGCTGGTGGTGGTCGGCTGGCTGGCCTGGGCGTGCTTCGCGCTCTCCGTCCTGCTGGAGATCCCCGCCCAGCTGCGCGGCCGGATCGCCCGCCGGATCCCGGCCTTCGGCTGGAGCCAGCGGCTCGCCGCCGGGCTGGTCGGCTCGGTGCTCGCGCTGCTGCCGGTGGCCGGCTCGGCCTTCGCCGCGGTGCCCGAGCTGACCCACAACCCGGTCACCCAGGCGCAGTTGACCCCCGGTGTGCAGCGGGCGGCGCTGCCCGCGGCCCAGTCCGCGCCCGCGCTGAGCCCGGCGGCGGAGCAGCACCCCACGTACACCGTCCGGGACAGCCGGCCCGCGGACAGCCTGTGGTCCATCGCGGATCGCCAACTGGGCTCGGGTGAGCGGTGGGTGGAGATCGCCAAGCTCAACGACGGACGGGTGATGGACGATTCGGGTGTCCGCTTCGACGCGGACCGGCCGATCCAGCCCGGGTGGGAGCTGCTGATGCCGGCGGATGCCAAGCCGGACGAGGTGAAGGCGCCCGCGCAGGCACCCGCCCCCGCCCCCGTCCCCGCTTCCGGGCAGACGCAGGCGCCACAGACCGGGACGGAACCGGGTGCGGGCGGGCCGAAGACCGTGACCGTCCAGGCCGGGGACAGCCTGTCGGCCATCGCCCAGCGGGAGTTGGGGGACGGCGAGGCCTGGCCGAAGCTGTTCGACGCCAACAAGGGGGTGCAGGCGCCGGACGGGGAGCGGCTGACCGACCCGGACGTGCTGGAGCCGGGGATGGTGCTCACGGTGCCGGGGGCGGCCGTCCCGGCCGCCCGGACGCCCGCTCCAGCCCCGGCCCCGGCCCCAGCCCCGGAACAGTCACCGACGCCCGCCCCCGGTCAGGCCCCGGCCACCCAGGCACCGGCCCCCGCGCCCACTCAGGCCGCCCCGGCGCCGGCGTCGACGCCCGCCCACACGCCCGCGCCCGCCCCCGCCGGGCACGCCGACCCGGCGTCCGACGGCGACTACACCGTCGCCCTGGCCGCCTCCACCGTCGGCGTCCTGCTCGCCGCCATGATGGTCGGCACCGTCGCCTACAAGCGCGGCACCCAGCTGCGCGCCCGCCGCCCCCGGCACCGCATCGCGCTGCCCGCCGCCGGGGCCGCCGCCTTCGAGAACGAGCTGATGGTCCGCCAGGACCAGGCCGGGCTCGAACTGCTGGACCGCGCCCTGCGCACCCTGGCCCGCAACACCGTGCGCGGTGGCAAGCGCCTGCCGGCCATCGTCGCGGCCCGGATCACCCCCGGCCACACCATCGAGCTGCACCTGTCCGGCCCGGCCACGCCGATCGCACCGTTCCGCGCCGCGCACGCCGCCAACGTCTGGTGGTGCGGCGAGGAGTCCGGCGACCTGCTCAGCGCCGCCCAGGCCCGCAAGACCGCCGCGCCCTACCCGGCGCTGGTCACCCTGGGCACCTCGCCCGACGGCTCGGTGGTCCTCGCCGACCTGGAGGCCGTCCGGCTGCTCCACCTCTCCGGGCACCCCGACGACGCCCGCGACGTGCTGCGCACGCTCGCCGTCGAACTGGTCCACAGCCCGCTGGCCGACCGGCTCCACCTGCACCTGGTGGACCTCGCCGAGGAGGTGTCGATCAGCGGTCCGGCCGCCGAGCGCGTCCACCGCCACCCCACCCTGGAGGCCGCGCTGGCCGCGCTCGGCCCGCGCACCGCCAAGGCCCGTGCCACCCTGATCGCCGCCGAGGCCGCCAGCCCGCGGGAGGCCCGCAGCCGTGGCCAGGCGGACGAGTCCTGGGTGCCGGAGATCGTGCTCTGCGCCCAGCAGCCCGACGGCGACATCCCCGCCGAGCTGGGCCGGCTGCTGGACGCCCGCCCGCGCACCTGCGTCGCCGTCATCACCCGTGCCCCCGAGCGCGGCACCGGCCCGGTCGCCCGCTGGACCCTGCCGGCCACCGGCCAGGCCACCATCCCCGGCCTGCACCTGACCGTCGAACTCCAGCGGCTCGACGCCCACCAGTACGACCAGGTCGCCGAACTGCTCCGGGCCGCCGACGACACCACCCAGCACCCGGCGCCCGCCTGGACCCTGGACGGTCCCGGCCTCGACCCGGGTCCGGACGAGGACCCGGACACCGCCGAACTGCCGCCCGCCGTACCGGTGCTGGCCGTGGTCGGCGCTCCGGCCGAGGAGGCCGAGGCGGAGGCGGACGCGGACACCGCCGCCGGACCCCGGCTGCTGGCCCGGGTCATCGGCACCGGCGCGAGCCCGTTCGCGGGCACCGACCCGGTGACGCCCGCCCCCGCCCCGGCCCCCGTCCCCACGCCGGCCGGCCCGGCGCGGTTCGCCGTCAACGGGCAGGGGCGCCAGGCGGCCGCCGAGACCGAGCAGGCCACCGACGAGACCACCCGAGACCTGCGGCTGCCGGGCGAACCGGCCCCAGCGGCGGACCAGGTCCCGGACCCGGCCCTGGACACGGCTGTGGACGCGGCCGAGGCGGCGCAAGCGGTGCCGGCGGACGCCCCGGTGGTCGTCCTGCCCGTCCAGCCCGTGGTGCCGCAGCCGTCCGCCGAGCCCGCCCCGACGCACCAGAGCGCGCCCGCGCCCACCGGCACCGACCCGCGCATCCCGTCCCGGCCGGAGCCCGGTCCCGAGCCGGAGCCTGGTCCCGAGCCGGAGCCTGGTCCCGAGCCCGAGCCCGAGCCCGAGCCCGAGCCCGGTTCGGTCGCGGAGCGCCCGGACGAAGCCGAGGTGCGGGTGGAAACAGAGGTCGAGCCCGGACCGGCCGCCGTCGCCCCGGTCGCCCGGACCAGCCCCGGCCGGAGCGACAGCGACGACCTGCTCGCCATCCTGCGATCCCCGGAGGCGCACACGCCGCGCAACGCCCCCCGGATCCGGCTGCTCGGCCCGGTCGACGTGGCCGGCACCATCGGCACGGTCGAACCCGGCGCGCTGCCCCGGCTCACCGAGCTCGCCGTCTACCTCGCGCTGCGCCCCGGCTCCGACCACCACGCGCTCGACCACGACCTGCACCCCGGCGCCGCCCACCTCGACCCGCACCCCACCGCCGCCGACGCCAAGAGCCCGCTCCCGGCCAAACTCGCCGACCTGGCCGGCTGGTTCGGTACCTCCGCCGAGGGCCGCGCCTACCTGTCCACCGAGCCCACCGACGGCTACGCCTTCGCCCCGGCGGTCACCTGCGACTGGGACGAGTTCCGCAGCCTCTACCGGCGCGGCATGCGCAGCACCAGCGCCACGGCCGACGCGGCCCTCGCCCACGCCCTGGCCCTGGTGCGCGGCGCACCGTTCGCCGAGGCCCCGCCCGCCTCCTACGGCTGGGCCGAGGCCGAACGCCAGGACATGATCGCCGCCATCGTCGACACCGCCCACGAACTGGCCGCCCGCCGGCTCCAGTACGGCGACCACCGCAGCGCCGAGGCCGCCGTCTTCCGAGGCCTCGCCGTCGCCCCGGACGTCGAACTCCTGCACCGGGACCTCTTCTACGCCTACGCCTCGGCCGGCGCCCGCGACCAACTCCTGCGTGCCGTCAACCGCCTCGACGCCCTGAGTCGCCGCACCGGCCGCGACCTGGACTCCGACACGGTAGCCCTGCTGCGCGACCTGCTGGCCGGCTCCTGAACCGGTCGGCCACGCGACGGGCTTGAGCGGGGGCCGGCATGTCGGCCCCCGCTCCTTGCGTTCGGCGTTCTCGTTGTTTTCCGTTGCGCGCTCTGCGATTCCCGGCGCATCGCCTTCGCCATCCCCGCCGACGCTCCACCAATGGTTCGCCCACGGTTCAGGAAACTGCCCGGAGCCAGCTGTCGAGGGTGGCGAAGTCGGTGTCGGTGAGGCCGACTTGGGGGTCGACGCGGTGCAGCAGTGCGGGGGCGGGGGAGTGGGCCTCGACCCAGTGGCGGTCGGCCGGGGCGATCTCGTCGTCCACCCAGGCGAACGGGCGGCCGGCCGCCCAGGCGAGCAGCGGGCGGGTCTTCCAGTGCGGTGGTCCGCCGTGGCCGCCGTCCTCGTCGTCCGTCATCGGCCAATCCACGAAGGGTAGTTGTGGCAGGCCAAGCCGGGGTGAGAGACAGTCGTCGGCGTCCTCCAGCCAGGTGGTGGCCCAGACCAGCTCGCAGGGCAGGGCCAGCAGGTGCCGACCGAGCGCCGGGTCGACGCGGGCCACCAGCGGGTTGTCGTACGGGCCCGGGCCCGGGTAGGTGGGGTAGCCGCCCGGGGGCGGGGCGCCGAACGGGATGAGAGGGCCGTCGACGTCGAGGAAGAGCAGGGGCGTGCCAGAGCCGGTCATGACGGCACGGTAGCGGGGACTGCGGGCGGCGTGGCGCGCCGATCGGTACCCGGCCTGGATCGGGTGTGCCGGGATCTCGTAGGGTGGCGCGCACGGAACGTGGTGGCAGGCACCACGCAGGCAAGGGCATCAGACGTCGCGGAAGCGGCGGGGCGGGGCGGTGACCAGAAGATGGCGGAGACGACAGCTGTTTCCGGAGGTCCCGAGCCGGCTGCGGACTCGGGCCCCTGGGACGCCGTACCGCCGCCGCCCGCGCGCCAGTCCGTCGAGGAGCACCCGCCCGGGCCCGCCGCACTGTACGAGCCGCCGCCCACGCCCCCGGCGCCCCCGGCCGCGTCCGCCCCGGTAGCGCCGGCTCCGGTACCGCCCGCGCCGCCGGTGGCACCCGTGCCGCCGGTTGCACCCACCGGATGGACCCTCACCGGCCTGCCCGCCGCGGGCGTGCCGTCCTCGGCCACGGCGCCGCCGTTCGTCGTCCCGGGCGGCGCGGCCGCCGGCACCGGCGGGCTGGGCGCGGCGCCGCGCGGCCGGATCCTGGTGATCGAGGGCGGGTACGGCAACTCCGGCCGCCGCACCTGGGGCCGGGGCGGTCCGACCCAGGCACCGGTGCTGTCGGCGATGCTCGCCGCCGTCTCCCCGCAGGTACTGCTCGCCGCGGACGCGGTGGACGCCGTCCACCTCCCCGGCGCCGGCGACCCGCACACCGTCCTCGCCCACCTGCGCGCCGCCTCCCGGCACCCCGGGCCGCTGCTGGTGCACCTGGGCGGACACGTGGTCGCCGACAAGCGCGGCGGCCAGCTCCAGCTGACCCTGCGCGACTCCAAGCAGGACGGACTGCCCTGGCAGGCCGTCGCCGCCGAGCTGAGCCACCGTCCGGCCGAGTGGCAGACCCTGGTCATCGCCGACCTGAGCGCCGACCAGAACGCCTGGCCGTACCTCCAGGGCACGGTTTCGCCGCTCAGCGAGGGCATCCCGCTGTGGGCGGTCGTCAGCCCGGACCCGGAGCAGATCGGCACCTTCACCCGCGCCCTGATCGAGGCGCTGCACGGCGGCCGCCCCGGCGCGGGCGACGTGCTGGCGCCCGAGCAGCTGCGGCAGCAGGTGTACTCGGTGCTGCGGCCGGACGTGGTCATCCTGGCCACGCACGTGCCGGACCGCCCGGTGTTCCGCAACACAGCCCGGCGGGGCGAGACCCCGGTGGCCGGGATTCCGCCGATGTCGGACGCGGTGCCGATGACGGACGCGCTGCGGACGGTCGACGCGGTGCCGATGGCTGACGCCGTACCGATGGCTGACGCCGGGTCGGTGTCGGACGCCGTTCCGACGGAGCATCTGCTGCCCCCGGTGCCGCCGCTGCCGCGTCAGGCCGGGCCGCAGGACGCCGTGGCCGAGCGGCCGGTGCCGACCCCGCCCGCCGACGGCCTGGTGAGCCTGATCAAGTCGGGCGTGCCGCCCACCCCGCCGCGACCGGCCCGGCCGGTCAGCCTGCTGAAGGCGGGCGATAAGCCTGCCGAGGCGTCGAACGTGAGCCTGCGCAAGCCCGGTTCGGCCGAGGCCGAGGTGTCGGTGGCGGACGCCGTGCGACCGGCGGGCGTGACGCTGCGCAAGGCGCAGCCGGAGCCGGTGACGCTGGGCGGGGCCGTCGAGCCGGCTGAGGTCGTCGAGGAGAGCGTCGAGGCGGTCGCCGAGGTCGCCGGGGTCGCTGAGACGGCGGTCGCGGAGGAGCCCCAGGACGCCGTCCCGGCCGAGGTTGAAGCTGTCGAGGTCGTAGCGTCCGAGGCCGAGGCCGAGGTCGTGGCGGTCGAGGTCGAGGTCGAAGCAGTCGAGGCGGCGCCGGCGGACGAGGTGCCGCAGGACCGGGCCCCGGCCGAGGAGGCGCCCGCCGATCAGCTGCCTGCGCCGGCCGACGTTCCTGCCGAAGCTCCCGCCGAGGCTGTCGCCGAAGCCCCGGCCGCCAACGCGCCTCGCGCGGACTACCGCGAGGTCATCGGACGGATCGTCCGCAGCGCCGAGGCCGGGGACCACGCCGCCGCCACCGATCTCGCCTTCGCGCTCGAACTGGAGGCGATCGCCGAGCACGGGGCCGTCTCCGGGCCCGTCCTCCAGGTGCGCCAGGTGCGCGCGCACGTGTGCCGGCTCGCGGGCCGACCGGCTGAGGCGGCCGACATCTACCGCGAGGTGGCCCTGACGTTGCTCCGCTCGCTGGGCGCGGACCACCGGGAGACCCAGCAGGCGGCCACCAACGCCGAGGCCTGCTGGCGTTCGATCAGCGACCGTGCGGAGGCCATCCGGATCGCCCCGGAGATCATCGAGCTGCGCGCCTATCTCCCGGGCCCCGACGGCCGCAAGCTCCGCGCCGCCGAGCG
This sequence comes from Kitasatospora sp. NPDC004669, assembly GCF_040609455.1. NCBI lineage: Bacteria > Bacillati > Actinomycetota > Actinomycetes > Kitasatosporales > Streptomycetaceae > Kitasatospora > Kitasatospora sp. NPDC004669. The sequence continues at coordinate 99,334 of NZ_JBEXKB010000009.1, read as the reverse complement.
CTACCTCGCCCAGCTGGCCGCTGCCCCGGCCCCGGCCCCGGTCGAGTAAGGCCTGAACCCAGCTACCGTCCGTCGGCTGAAACCGGCGGCCAAGCGCTGACCGCCAACACCTGACGGCGAACAGCGAACAGAAGACAGCAAACAGCGAACGGATAACAGATTTCGAAATCTGTTATCCGTTCGCTGTTGTTTGTCAGCTGTCAGCTGTCAGCTGTCAGTTGACGGCTGTCGGCTGCTGCCAGCTGCCAGTCGTCACGCACCGACCCCTGCTTACTGCTGGTCCTCGTCGCCCTGCACATCGCCGGCGAGCGCGTGGACGAACTTGGCGCCGTCGATGGTGCCGAGGCCGCTCGCGAGGTCGTAGCCCTCGGTGGCGTTGTAGCCGGTGACGCCGTTCCAGCCGTTGTCGCCGTCCTTGACGTCGACGATGCCGCTCCACTGGTTCGGCAGCAGGCTCAGGCCGTACATGCGCCAGTTGAGCTGGCCGAGGCGGTGGCCGGCCAGCTGGTCGGCGAGGGCGACGACACCCGAGAACAGCGGGGTGGCCTCGCTGGTGCCGCCGGTGAGGTGCCAGCCGACCGCGGTCGGGTCGTAGGACTCGTAGGTCCAGGCGGCGCCGTCCACGGCCGCGCTCATGCTGATGTCGGGCGTGCCGCGGTGGTCGCCGGTGACGTTCGCGACGCCGGCCTGGTACCACGGGCGCTCGAAGATGCCGGAGACGCCACCGCCGCCGGCGCCGGACTTGTCGTGCCACACCTTGTCGGCCGCGGTGCGCTTGCCGTTGTCGTCCAGGGTGAGCTGGGTGCCGCCGACGGAGGTGACCAGCGGGTCCGAGGACGGCCAGGAGTTGACCTTGTACGGGTACAGGTCGGTGCCGTTGAGCTGCGCGTCGGTCGCGCCGTTGTCGCCGGAGGCGGCGAGCACGGTGACGTTGCGGTCGGCGGCGGCCTTGAAGGCGTAGCGCAGGTCGGTCAGCGACTTGAAGTCGCCCTTGTCGTAGCCCGGGAAGGTGTTCTCGGTGGCGCCGAAGCTCTGCGAGATGACGTCGCCGACGCCCTTCTTGATGAGGTCCTTCTCGGCGTCCATCATCTCGGGCAGGCCGGTGACGCCCTCGGTCTCGGCGACGCCGGTCTCGACCAGGACGATGTGCGCGTCGGGGGCGATCGCGTGGGCGTACTCGACGTCCAGGGTGGTCTCGCCGGCCCAGCCGGTGTGGTCGGGGTTCTTCGGGTCGAAGACGGGGACGTTGCCCCACTTCTTGACCTCGACCTGGGTGTCCGGGATGCCCCACTGCTTGTCGAAGACCTCCAGGTCGTGCTGGATGGTCGGCGAGCCGAAGGAGTCGACGATGACGATCGTGCGGCCCTTACCGGTGATGCCCTCCTTGTACAGGGGGTTCAGGTTGTAGGCGGTGCGGTACTGCAGCGGCGAGTAGCAGTGGATGCCGATCTGGCTGACGCACTGGGTGGTGCTCAGCGGGGCCGGGCGGGCCGTGGCGAGGTGGTGTCCGGCCGAGGCGGGGCGGACGTGGACACCCGCGAGGTCGTGCGAGGGGGCGGCGGTCGCGGCGCCGACAGCCGGTACGGCGATGGTGCCGGCCGTGAGGGCGGTGGCCCCCGTGGCGAGCAGAGCCAGGGCGCGGCGGAGGGTAGCGGGGCTGCCCATGGGACTCCTTGAGGGGGACGCAGGGCCCGACCTTGGACCGGTCGGGTCGGTCCGGCCATCCCATCGACTGCCGCATGATCATGCCATAGTCATTTGGTGGGGTAGTCCGATCGACGACATGGTCATGCTCGGCCACGCGAAAAGGTAAAGGCCGTCCCAGGTGAAGGTAACCCCGCACCTGGGACGGTTGGCTGACGATTCGTCAGCAAGGCCTCATCGGTTTCACAGTTTTCACCGAGTTGGCCAAGTTTACCAAGTTGACCGGCCTCTGGTAAGCCTCTGTCAGGTCACCGGGCCCCGCCGTTGACGTACAGCGTCTGCCCGCTGACGTACGAGGCGTCCTCGCTGGCCAGGAAGGCCACCACCGCCGCGATCTCCTCCGGCTGCCCCACCCGGCGCAGCGGCGTGCGGGCGGCCACCTCGGTCTGGTGGTCCTCGGCGGTGGCGCCGACCCGCTCGGCGGTGGCCGCCGTCATCGCGGTGGCGATGTAGCCGGGGGCGACGGCGTTGACGTTGATGTTGAACGGCCCGAGCTCGATCGCCAGGGTCGCGGTGAGCCCCTGGATGCCGGCCTTGGCGGCCGCGTAGTTGGCCTGGCCCCGGTTGCCGAGCGCGGAGCGCGAGCTGAGCGAGACGATCTTCCCGTACTTCTGCGCCACCATGTACTTCTGCGCCACGTGGCTGCAGTTGTACGCGCTGGTCAGGTTGACCGTCAGCACCGCGTCCCAGTCGGCCTTGGGCATCTTGAAGAACAGGTTGTCCCGGGTGATGCCGGCGTTGTTCACCAGGATGTGCAGCCCGCCGAGGTCCTCCGCGACCCGCGCGAACACCGTGTCGACGGAGTCGTAGTCGGCCACGTCGCAGCCGTACGCCCGGGCGGTGCCGCCCTTGGCGGTGATCTCGGCGACCGTCCCGGCCGCCCGCTCGGCGGTCAGGTCGACCACGGCGACCGTCGCGCCCTCCTCCGCCAGCCGGCGGGCGGTGGCCGCGCCGATGCCCTGCGCCGCGCCGGTCACCACGGCGACCTTCCCCGCGAAACGGGCCATGTCAGTTCCTCCGATCACTGGAAACTCCCTCAGACGTTCTCGACCAGCACGGCCGTACCCTGCCCCACGCCCACGCACATCGTGGCCAGGCCGCGCCGGGCGCCGGTGCGGTGCATCCGGTGCAGCAGGGTGGTCAGGATGCGGGCGCCCGAGCCGCCCAGCGGGTGGCCGAGGGCGATCGCCCCGCCGCTGGGGTTGACCACCTCGTCCGCCTGCTCCGGGCTGAACCCGATGCCGTCGGCGGAGGCCAGCGCCTGGGCGGCGAAGGCCTCGTTGAGCTCGGCGGTGTCCAGGTCGGCCAGCGTCCAGCCGGCCCGCCCGAGTACCTTCTGCGTCGCGGGCACCGGGCCGATGCCCATGACGTCCGGGTGCACCCCGGCCGAGGCCCCGGCCACGTACCGGCCGAGCGGCTGCAGCCCGAGGTCGCGCAGCGCCTCCTCGCCGACCAGGACCAACCCGGCCGCGCCGTCGTTCATCGGCGAGGCGTTCCCGGCCGTGACGGTGCCGCCCGGGCGGAAGGCCGGCTTGAGCCTGGCGAGCTTCTCCAGGCTGGTGTCCTCGCGGATGCCCTCGTCCTGGCTCACCGTCACCCCGTCCGGCCGCTCGACCGGGATCAGCTCGGCGTCGAAGTGCCCGTCCTTGCGGGCGGCGGCGGCCCGCTGGTGGCTGCGCAGCGCGAAGGCGTCCTGGCGCTCCCGGCCGATGCCGTACCGGCCGGCCACCTCCTCGGCGGTCTCGCCCATGCTGAGCACGCCGTGCAGCTCGGCCATCCGGGGGTTGGTCAGCCGCCAGCCGAGCCGGGTGTCGTAGGTCTCGATCCGGTGCGGCAGCGCCTCGTCGGGGCGGGGCAGGACGAAGGGCGCGCGGGTCATCGACTCGCAGCCGCCGGCCAGCACCACGTCGGCCTCGCCGGAGCCGATGGCCCGGGCCGCGAGGGTGACGGCCTCCAGGCCGGAGGCGCAGAGCCGGTTGACGGTGGCGCCGGGGACGGTCTCCGGCAGGCCGGCCAGCAGGACGGCCATCCGGGCGGCGTTGCGGTTGTCCTCGCCGGCCTGGTTGGCGGCGCCCCAGTAGACGTCGTCGATCCGGGCCGGGTCGAGGGAGGGTACGTCGGTGAGCAGGGCGCGCAGCACGGTGGCCGAGAGGTCGTCCGGGCGGACCGTGGCGAGCGCTCCGCGCAGCCGGCCGATGGGTGTGCGGCGGGCGGCGGCGAAGTAGACAGGACGCACGTCGTGCTCCTAATCGGGTTAGCGGGGGGAGGAGGGTCAGAAGGCGTTGACGCCGGTCAGGGCACGCCCGATGAGCAGCTGGTGGATCTGGCTGGTGCCCTCGTAGAGGGTCATCACGCGCGCGTCGCGCAGGTACTTGCCGACCGGGTACTCGTCGATGAAGCCGTAGCCGCCGAACACCTGGAGCGCGTTGTTCGCGGCCCGGACGGCGGCCTCGCTCGCGTAGAGCTTGGCGATCGAGGACTCGGTGGCGAACGGCAGGCCGCGTTCGATGTGGTCGGCGACCTTCCAGGTGAGCAGCCGGGCGGCCTCGACGTCCACCGCGATGCCGGCCAGCAGTTCCTGGACGAGCTGGTGCGAGGCGATCGGCCGGCCGAACTGCTCGCGCTCGCCCGCGTAGCGGACGGAGGCCTCCAGGCAGGCGCGGGCGATGCCGACGCAGCCGGCCGCGACCGACATCCGGCCCTTGGCCAGGGCCGCCATCGCCACCGTGAAGCCCTTGCCGACCTCGCCGAGCCGGGCGCCGTCGGGCACCCGGACGTCGTCGAGGGCGAGTTCGGCGGTGGCCTGGCCGCGCAGGCCGAGCTTGCCGTGGATGGTGGTGCGGCTGAAGCCGGGCAGGTCGGTGGGGACCAGGAAGGCGGTGATGCCCCGGTGGCCCCGCTGCTCGGGTTCGCTGCCGCCGGTGCGGGCGAAGACCAGCGCGACGTCGGCCCAGGTGCCGTTGGTGATGAACATCTTGGCGCCGCTGATCAGCCAGTCGTCGCCGTCCCGGACGGCCCGGGTGGTCAGATTGGCGGCGTCCGAGCCGGTGCCGGGTTCGGTGAGCGCGAAGCAGCCGAGCGCCTCGCCCGAGGCGAGCCGGGGCAGCCAGTGCCGCTTCTGCTCCTCGGTGCCGTAGCTGTTGATCGACTTGCCGACCAGGCCGAGCGAGACCGAGACGATCCCGCGCACGGCCGAGTCGCCGCGCCCGAGCTCCTCCAGCACCAGGCAGTACGCGAGGTGGTCGCCGCCGCTGCCGCCGTACTCCTCCGGGATGGTCAGACCGAGGAAGCCGACCTCGGCCAGCTTGCCGATGATCGACCGGTCCACGGACTCCACGCGGTCCCACTCGGCGGCGTACGGCACGATCTCGCGGTCGGCGAAGGCGGCGGCGAGGTCCCTGACGGCGCTCTGCTCGTCGGACAACTCCAGATTCACGGCGGCTCCCGACTCAGGCCCGGTGGAGGCTGCAGGCCGATAAACTAGCGCTGCAAGTTTTACGGGGGGACTGTAGCCCCGGGTGGCCCGCGCTGGGAAGAGGCACCTGCCAGAATCGGTCCCCCACCCACCCGACCGGGGGAGCCGGCCGGAGGAATCGGAGGAAGTCACCGCGATGGCCCGTCCGCGCACCCCGCTGCTCAGCCGCGAGCGCATCGTCACCGCCGCCCTGCGGCTGATCGACGAGGAGGGGCTGGACGCCCTCTCCACCCGCCGCCTGGCCACCGTGCTGTCGGTCAGCGGGCCCTCGCTCTACAACCACTTCGCCACCAAGGACGAACTGCTGGACGCGGTGGTGGACAGCGTCATCGGTGAAGTCGACTTGTCGATGTTCGGTGGCGACGCGGACCCCGGCCTCCCGGTCGGCCTGACGACGCCCTGGCCGCAGGCGCTGCGCGACTGGGCCCGCTCCTACCGCGCCGCGCTGGCCGCCCACCCCAACATCGTCCCGGTGCTCGCCCAGGGCCCGGGGCGGCGGCCCAACGCGCTGCGGCTGGCCGACGCCGTCTTCGGGCACCTGGTCGAGTCCGGGTGGCCGCGCGGCCAGGCCACCCGGATCGGCGCGCTGATGCGCTACTTCGTCACCGGTTCCGCGCTCGCTTCCTTCGCGGCCGGCTTCCCGGCGGACGCCGGGGTCTACGACGCGGCCGACTACCCGCACCTCGGCGAGGCGCACCGGCTGGCCGGGCACCGGGGGGCGGTGGACGAGGGCGCGTTCGAGACCGGCCTGGAGGCGCTGCTGGACGGACTCGTGCTGCGCTTCGAGCGCCTCGCCGCGCGTTCGTAGCCCCGGCGCCTGGCCGCTCCTACCAGGGCTCGCGGGCGACGAAGGCCGGCCGCTGATCGGGGTCCACCGGGTCGTAGTACCGGTGGTAGACCGGCGTCAGCCCGCCGGAGACCGGGGGCACGATCCAGCTCCAGTCCGCCGGGGTGGGGCGGCCCAGCCGCCTCTCCTGGGCGACGTGCTTGAGGAAGCGCTCCGACTCGGTGTGGTGGTCGGCGATCGTCACCCCGGCCTCCTGGAAGGAGTGCAGCACCGCGATGTTGAGCTCGATCAGCGCGCGGTCGCGCCAGAGCGTGCGGTCGCTGGAGGTGTCCAGGCCCAGCCGCTCGGCGACCGTGCCGAGCATGTCGTAGCGATCGGCGTCGGCCAGGTTGCGGGCGCCGATCTCGGTGCCCATGTACCAGCCGTTGAACGGTGCGGTGGGGTAGCGGACGCCGCCGATCTCCAGGGTCATGTCGCTGATCGCGGGGACCGCGTACCAGCGCAGCCCGAGCTCGGCGAACCACTCGTACCCGGGGTGGCCGAGCGGCACCTCCAGGGTGGTGTCGTCCGGCAGCCCGTACCAGACCGGGCGCTCGCCGGGGCCCTCCTGGATGATCAGCGGCAGCACCTCGAAGCGGTCCTCGGCGCACTTCCAGCCGAGGTCGCGGGCCCGGGCGGCGAGCACGGCGCCCGCCGGGTCGCCGACCACGGCGTCCTCGACCCGGTGTCCGGCGTAGCGGACCAGCTGCTGGTTGAGGATGCGCGCGGCCGGACGGCCCGGGCGGTCGGGGGCGAACACCGAGACCACCGGGCGGATCCGGCCGCCGTTGCCGGCCGTGCGCAGGTGCTCGAAGCACTCGGTGGCGATGTCGTCGGCCGAGGAGAGGTGGCGCAGGTCGCGGACCACCAGGCTGCGCCAGTAGAGCCGGCCGATGCAGCGGGCGGCGTTGCGCCAGGCGAGCTTGGCGCCGTAGGTCAGTTCGGCGGGGGTGTGCCGGTAGCTGCCGGTGCGGTCGATCTCGTCCAGGACGGCGCGCAGTCGCGGCTGCGGGTCACCGGCGGCGGGCTGCTCGTGGTGGAACTGGCGGATGAACTCGGCGGCCTGGCCCGGGTCGGTGAACGGCGGTGGCGCGGGCGGCAGTCGGGGGTCCGGCAGCTGCGGTACGGGCGGTTGCGCTGCGGGCGGTTGCGCTGCGGGCGTCTGGGGTGCGGGTGCGGGTGCGGGTGCGGGTGCGGGTGCGGACGTCTGCGCCGCGGGCGTCTGTGCCGCGGGCGTCGGAACGGTCTGTGGGGTCTGCGGGGTCTGCGGGAACACCGCGGGAACGGGCTGTGGGAACGCGCCCGGTGCGTGGGCGTGGGCGTACGGACAGCCGCCGCTCGGGGCGGCGGCGGTTCTGCGGGGGCGAAGCCGGTTGAAGATCAAGGACACATCCCTCCTGCCGCACAGGAGTACCTGAGGTGGCTGATCCGCCGCAGAGAGTGAACGATTCGGCCCCCGCACCCGCGCTGATCGCGCTAGGGTGCGGGGGCCCGTCCGACCGTCGGATCAGCCCATGGAAGGCTGATCAGCCCATGTCCTCCAGTCGGATCCCCTTGGTCTCCTTCATGAACTTGGCCACGAAGACGGTCGACAGCGCTGCGAAGGCCGCGTACACCAGGTAGGTCGCCGAGAGGTTCCAGCGCGAGAGGGACGGGAACGAGACGGTGATCGCCCAGTTGGCGATCCACTGCGCGGAGGCGGCGACGGAGAGCGCCGCGGCGCGGATCCGGTTCGGGAACATCTCGCCGAGCATCACCCACACGACCACGCCCCAGGACATCGCGAAGAACAGCACGAAGGCGTTGGCGCTGATCAGGGCGACGCTGCCCTGGAGGTCGGGCAGCGAGACGTTGTCGCCGGTGCCGGTGGCCGAGGAGAAGGCCCAGCCGGCCGCGGCGAGGGTGACGGCCATGCCGACCGAGCCGATCAGGGCGAGCGGCTTGCGGCCGATCCGGTCGACCAGCAGGATCGCGATCACGGTGCCGAGGATGTTGATGACCGAGCCGATGAAGCTGATCAGCAGCGAGTTGCTCTGGTCGATGCCGACCGACTGCCACAGGATCGACGAGTAGTAGAAGATCACGTTGATGCCGACCAGCTGCTGGAAGACCGACAGGCCGATGCCGACCCAGACGATCGGCAGCAGGCCGAAGCGGCCGCCGAGCAGGTCGCGGAAGCGCGGGCGGTGGTCGGAGGCGATCAGCGACTGGATCTCGGCGATCCGGGCATCGGCGTCCACGCCCTCGCCCTCGACCTCGGCCAGCACCTTGCGGGCGTCGTCCAGGCGCTCGGCCTGGATCAGGTAGCGCGGGGACTCGGGGATCACCGAGGAGAGCACGAAGTAGACCGCGGCCGGGACCACGCAGATGCCGAGCATCCACTGCCAGGCCTCCAGGCCGAGCAGGTGGCCGCGGGTGTCACCGCCGGCGGCGTCCGCCAGCACCCAGTTGACCAGCTGGGATATCGCGATGCCGAGCACGATCGCGGCCTGCTGGAAGGAGGCCAGCCGGCCCCGGTACTTGGTCGGCGCGACCTCGGCGATGTAGGTCGGGGCGATCACCGAGGCGATGCCGATGGCCGCGCCGCCGAGGACGCGCCACAGGGCGAGGTCCCAGGGGGAGAAGGGCAGCATCGAACCGACGGCGCTGACCGCGAACAGTAGCGCGCCCGCCTTCATGACCTTGATGCGGCCGTAGCGGTCGGCGAAGCGGCCGGCCAGCGCGGCGCCGACCGCCGAGCCCAGCAGCGCCGAGGAGACGATCAGGCCGGTCTCGCCGCTGCCGACACCGAACTTCCCCTGGATGCCGGAGACGGCGCCGTTGATCACGGAGCTGTCGTAGCCGAACAGGAAGCCGCCGAGGGCCGCTGCGGCGGTGATGAAGACGACGAAGCCGAGGCGGCCGGGCGCGGGGGCCTCGACCGCCCCGGAGGGCTTCTGGGTGACGCTCACGATCTTGACTCCTGGTACTCAACACTGAGCTCGGTAGTCGCGATCGTAACCCCTATTCGTTTAAGTCTTGTACACCGGGGACCTCAAGGCCGCTTTGCGAATTCGTAAGGTGAAAAAGCAAATTGGGCTCCCCGTGCCCTGGGCGCCGGTGCGGCCGCCCCCGGGCGCCCGCGCCCGGGCGGTCGTCGCGGGCGTCCGCTCAGGCCGGGGCCGAGAGGGACAGTCCGAACCGGCCCTCCGGGTCCGTCCACCAGTGGCTCAGCCGCAGCCCGGCCGCCGCCAGCTCCCCGGCCACCCGCTCCCGGCGGAACTTGGCCGACACCTCAGTGCGCAGCTCCTCGCCCCGGTCGAAGTGCACCGGCAGGTCCAGCGCCGGGATCTTCACGGTCTGCGAGCGCAGCGAGCGCAGCCGCATCTCGATCCACTCCTGCTCGGGGTCCCAGAGCGCGACGTGTTCGAAGGCGTCCGGGTCGAAGTCGGCGCCCAGCTCGCGGTTGAGCACGTTGAGTACGTTGCGGTTGAACTCGGCGGTCACCCCGGCGCTGTCGTCGTAGGCGGCGACCAGCACCGCCGGATCCTTGACCAGGTCGGTGCCGAGCAGCAGGAAGTCGCCCGGGTCGAGGGCGGCGCGCAGGCCGCGCAGGAAGGCCGCGCGTTCCTGTGGCAGCAGGTTGCCGAGGGTGCCGCCGAGGAAGGCGACCAGCCGGGGGCCGCCGTCCGGGGGCAGGCCGAGCCGGGCGGTGAAGTCGGCGAGCACGCCGTGCACGGCTAGTCCGGGGTACTCGGCGGCGAGCGCGGTGCCGGCGGCGGTCAGCGCGCTCTCGCTGACGTCCACCGGGACGTAGGTCTCCAGGGTGTCGCGCGAGCGCAGCGCGTCCAGCAGCAGCCGGGTCTTCTCCGAGGAGCCGGATCCGAGCTCGACCAGGGTGCGGGCCCCGGTGGCGGCGGCGATCTCGCCGGCTCGGGCGGTCAGGATGGCCCGCTCGGCGCGGGTCGGGTAGTACTCGGGCAGTCGGGTGATCTCCTCGAACAGCTCGCTGCCCCGTGCGTCGTAGAACCACTTGGGCGGCAGCCGCTTGGGTTCGGAGGTCAGGCCGTGCTGCACGTCGTGGCGCAGCGCGGTGCTGAAGTGGTCGGCGGGCAGCAGTCGGGCGAGATCGAATGTGTCCATGACAGGGTGGTTCCTCTGTTCAGAAGATGAAGGGAGAGTGGACGGTCAGGAGTGGCCGGGAAGCTGCCGGGCGGTGACGCCCCGGGCGTCGGCCAGCAGCAGGGAGCCGTCCGGGACGGGCGTCCAGCCCGGGTCGTCGTCGTACGGCTCGGAGGCCACCACCGTTCCGAGGCCCGGCAGGGCGCGGTGGTGCAGGGTGTCGCCCCAGGTGGTCGCGGCGATCGCGGTGCCGTCGGTGAGCAGCAGGTTGAGCCGCCCGGTGGTGTGCGCGGCGACGTCCGCGACGGTGCCCGCCAGCGCCTCGCCGAGGTCCGCGCCCCGGCGCAGTCGGTGCAGGGTGAGGGCCCACAGCAGCGCCGAGTCGGTGCGGGCCTCCAGCTGCAGCAGCTCGGCCGGCGGGAGGAGGGCGGCGAGCGCGTCCAGTTCGCCGGGCCAGCCGGCCATCGCGCCGTTGTGGCTGAACAGCCAGCGCCCGGCGGCGAACGGCGCGGCCGCGCTCTCGCCCGCCGCGCAGCCCTCGGTGGCGGAGCGGACGGCCGCCAGCAGCGCCCGGGTGCGGATCACCCGGGCGAGGTCGGCGAACGTCGGGTCCGCCCAGATTGGCCCGGCCCGGCGGTAGCGGGCGGGCAGCTCGTCGCCGTCCGCGTACCAGCCGAGGCCGAAGCCGTCCACGTTCACCGTGCCGTGCCGCTGGGTCCGGGGTGCCCAGGACTGGCGGTACAGCGCGTACGGCGGGTGCACCAGGAGCTCCCGCGGCGCCAATGGTTCGCCCAGGTAGGCGATGTGACGACACATCAGGCCTCCTCCGGGCTGCGGGCGGTGCGGAAGCCGGCGAAGATCTGCCGCCGGATCGGGTAGTCCCAGTTGCGGAAGGTGCCCCGGCAGGCGACCGGCGCCACCGCGAAGCAGCCGCCGCGCAGCACCTTGTACTCGGGGCCGAAGAAGACCTCGGAGTACTCCTTGTACGGCCAGGCCCGGAATCCCGGGTAGGAGCGGAAGTCGCTGGCCGTCCACTCCCACACGTCGCCCATCAACTGCCGGACACCGTAGGGGGACTGCCCCTGCGGATAGCTGCCGGCCGCGGCCGGGCGCAGGTGGCGCTGGCCGAGGTTGGCGTGTTCGGGGCCAGGCGGGCCGTCGCCCCAGGGGTAGCGGCGCGAGCGGCCGGTGGCCGGGTCGTGCCGGGCCGCCTTCTCCCACTCCGCCTCGGTCGGCAGGCGCCGCCCGGCCCAGCGGGCGTACGCGTCCGCCTCGTACCAGCTGACGTGCAGTACCGGCTCGTTCGGGGGGACGGGCTCGACCGTGCCGAAGCGTCGGCGCAGCCACTGGCCGTCCTGCCGCTTCCAGAACAGCGGGGCGGTCAGGTCGGCCCGGCGGCGGTGTTCCCAGCCCTCCGGGGTCCACCAGCGCGGGTCGTCGTAGCCGCCGTCCGCGATGAAGCGCTGGAAGGCCGCGTTGGTGACCGGGGCGGTGTCCAGGAAGTAGGCCGGTAGGTCGACGGCGTGCGCCGGGCGCTCGTTGTCCAGCGCCCACGGCTCGGTGTCCGTGCCCATGGTGAACGGGCCCGCGGGGATCAGGACTTCGGCGGGCAGGGTGGCCGCGTCGGCGGGCACGGGCGGCGGCGGGGGAGCGGCCAGGGCGGGTTCGCCCCTGCGGAGCTGATGGGTGATCAGCATCGTCTCGTCGTGCTGTTGCTCGTGCTGGGCGATCATCCCGAAGGCGAAGCCGGCGTCCAGCAGCGGCGCGCCCACGAGCGGGCTGGAGGCCAGCAGGTCCAGCACCCGGCCGCGCACCTCGTGGGCGTACGCGCGGGCCTCGGCGGGCGGCAGCAGCGGCAGGCCGGGGCGCTCGGCCCGGGGGTGCTGGAAGGCGTCGTACAGCGGGTCGATCTCGGGGTGCATCGGGTCGCGTCCGCCGACGTTGCGCAGCAGCCAGAGCTCCTCCTGGTTGCCGATGTGTGCGAGGTCCCAGACCAGCGGGGACATCAACGGCGAGTGCTGGGCGGTGAGATCGGCGTCCTCGACGCAGTCGGTCAACGCGGCGGTCCGGGCGCGGGCGGCCAGTAGCTCGGCGGCGATGCTCTCGCGCAGCGCCTCGGTTCCCGTTCCCGGGTCGGCGGGCGGTCGGACGTCGGTCATGGTGCCTCCTCCGGGGGAGTGCGTCGGGCGCCGGAGCGCAGGGCGTCCAGCTGGTCGTCGGCCGGGCAGCGGCCGCGCGCGGGGTAGCGCTCGGCGAACTCGGCGACGGCGGTGCGCAACCGCCCGGCGCCGGGTAGGCGGCCCAGCGCGGCGTCGGCGGCGGCGAAGCAGGTGAGGGTGGCGCGGCGCAGCTCGGGGTCGGCGACGGCCAGGGTGGCGGCGCGGCGCCAGACGTCGCTGCGCGGCGGGCGCGGGCCGGTCGCCCCCTCCCGCCGGTCGAAGGAGTCGAGCGGCTCCAGCGCGGCGAGCGCGGCGTCGGCGGCCACCGGGTCGTCCAGCAGCGCGGTGACCAGGGTGGTGGGCACCACCCAGCCGTCACCGGGCTGGGCGTCGATCATCCGCAGCTCCAGGTGGCCGCGCGGGCGCACCGGTGGGAACAGCGTGGTGCAGTGGTAGTCCAAGTCGGCGAGCGTGGGACGGCGTTCGCCGCCGCCGCGGATCCAGTCGCGGAAGGTCAGCCCGGACGGAACCGTCCACGGCATGCCCTCCGGCCTTTGCACACACAGGACTTCGGCGTCCAACACGTATTGTGCCCAGGCCTCGCGGGGGTCGCCGTGGTCCGGCTCGGGGGCCAGGGTGCGGGTCGGGTCCATCCGGGACCAGACGGTCTGCCGGGTGGACCGGTGGCCGGTCGGCCTGCCGTCCAGGAGCGGGGAGTTGGCGAAGGCGGCGACCAGCACCGGGCCCAGCCGGTGGACCAGCTGCCAGCGCCGTTCCACCGTGTGCGGGCCGTTCGCGTCACCGGCGTCCAGGCACACCTGCACGGACGCGGTACCGGTCATCATGATCCGGCCCCACGGGCCGGCCGAGTCGAAGAAGCGCTCCATCGCGAGGTAGCGGGGGTGGTCCAGCACCATCCGCCGGGGGCGGGCCAGCGGGTCCGTCCCGGTGCCGGTGAGGCGCAGGCCCTGCGCCGCGAAGGCGGCCCGCAGGGCGGTCAGATCGCGTCGGGTGTCGCCGACGCAGGCCAGGAGGCCGGAGGCGGGCGGGGAGCTGAGCTCGACCTGTCCGCCGGGTTCGAGCGTGAGGCGCGAACCGGAGGGGAGCGAGGTGCCGTCCGGGCCGCCGAGGGGCAGCGACTCCAGTGCGGCGTGGAGCAGTTCGGGCCGGACGGGTCGGGTGGGACATCGGTCGTCATGGACGAACCACTCGACCTCGACACCCACCAGTCGAGGCGGTCCGATCTTGAAACAGACGCCCGACACATGGCTGCGCGCCCCCGATTCGGTCAACGGGGTCACCCCCGTCGGGGGCGTCGGTGCGCTCTGCCGGTCGGGCGGAGTGGTGCGGGAAATCGGTGTCACCGGACTCACCATCCTCGGGATCACGATTGCGGCCCGGTCTACCCTGCCCAGTCTGCTACGGAGCATGCCGGGGCGCTTCGCAAATATCGCGTGAATGTTCGTTTTCGCAGGTCGGTGGCATGGCGATCGGGTGAATGCGAGGGTTCGGATCGGGGTGTGCGCGGGGTGTGGGGGTCGCTCTCGGCATGGGCACATGCCCGGGTCACAGACGGTCCAGCCGGGCCAGGACGGTGTCCAGCACCGGGCCCGGCAGGGCGTAGTTCAGCCGCAGCGCGCCCGAGCCGCCGGGGCCGAAGTCGGCGCCGTCGGAGGCCTCCAGGCCGCAACGTTCCAGCAGCGCCCGGCGGGCGGTGGCGGGCGGCAGGCCGAGGGCGGCGGCGTCCAGCCAGAGCAGGTAGGAGGCCTGCGGCGCCGAGCGGACGGCGGGGCCCAGGTGCTCGGTGAGCCGGTCGCGGGCGGCGGCGAGGTGGGCGAGCAGGGCGTCCAGCCACGGGCCGCCCTCGCGCAGCGCGGCCTGCTGCACGGTCTGCTCCAGCAGGCCGCCCTCCCAGAGGCCGTAGCCGGCCAGGGTGTCGGTGAGCCGGGCGCGCAGGGCGGGGTCGGGGACGAGCGCGAAACTGCTGGGGATGCCGGAGCAGTTGAAGGTCTTGCCGACGGAGTTCAGGGTGACCGTGCGGTGCCGGACGGCCGGGTCGACGGTGGTGACCGCCACGGGGTGGACGTGTCCGGGATGGGTGAGGTCGCCGTGCACCTCGTCCGAGACCAGGAGTGCGTCCGCCTCGGCGGCCCGCTCGGCCAGGGCGCGCAGTTCGGTGGCGGGCCAGACCCGGGCGGAGGGGTTGTGCGGGCTGCTCAGCAGGACGGCGGCGGTGGGGCGGGGGAGCGGGCCGTCGGGGAGGCGGTAGCCGTCCGGGCCGAGGGGGAGCCGCAGTTCGCGCTGGTCGATCCCGGCCGCGCGGCAGAGCTGGGTGAAGCCGCCCCATTCGGGGGTGGGGAAGAGGACGGGCGCCTGCGGGTGGAGGGTGTCCAGCAGCAGGCGTAGCGCCGTGCGCGGACCGCAGGGGAGCAGCAGGACCCAGTCGGGGTCCACCGCCACGCCGTGCCGGGCGCGGTACCAGTCGGCGACCAGGGTCCGCCCGGCCGGATCGCAGACCGTGTAGCCGTACGCGCGGTGGCGGGCGCGCCGCTCCAGTGCCTCGGCGACGGCGGGCGGGCCGGGCAGGTCCATGTCGGCCAGGCCCATCGGGATCACCCCGGGGGCCTTGGCCCGGGTCCACTTGCTGCTGCCGGTGCCCGTGCGGTCGAAGGGGGTGTCGAAGGCGGGGCCGGGCGCACCGCGAACAGCTGACGGATTTCGAAGGGTGTCAGCTGTCCGCTGGAATCCGTCGTCCGTCATCGGTCCGCCGTCCCCTGTCCGCCGGCGCCCGCGCCGTCTGCTCCGCCGCCCGTCAGATACGCCGAGAGCCCCCGCCGCCCCCGATACATCATCACCGCGTGATTGGCCCGGAACAGTGGGTGCAGCGGCAGCGCGAGGCGCCGCAGCAGGGACTTGCCGGGCCGGGTGTCCTCCTCGAACAGCACCCGGCTCCGCGCGCCGCCCGGTCCGTCCGCCGCGACCGTGAACCGCGACCACCCGTTGAGGTCGCCCCGCATCGCCGCCTCCAGCACCCCGGCGGCCGGGTCACGGCGGGTCGACTCCAGGCCGATCACCAGCCGGTACGGCAGCAGCGCGCGGACCACCAGCTCGCCGGATTCCTCGTCGATCTCCCGGGCCTCGCGGATCTCCGGCCACCACAGCGGGTAGCTCCGCACGTCCTCCAGGGCCGCGTACACCGCCGACGCCGGTGCCGCGAGCCGCCACACGCCCCGGAAACGGTAGTGGTTGGGGTCCACCCGCCCACCCTAACCGGGCCGGTGCCGCGCCAGGGCGGAATGCTGATGGACCGCAGCCGAGTTGGCGTCCGGCATACGGGCCCCGGCATACGGACCCCGGCATACGGACCCCGGCGTACGGACCCGCTGCCCGGGAGTCCTTCGTCGGCACCTCCCGGGCCCCGAACGACGGGTGAACGCCACGCAAAGAACGCAGTTCGCGGGGAAGGGCGCACTCCGCTTGCACCCGTTCGGGGTGCGGGGGAGGATCTTCCGTGCTTGTAGTCTCATCAGTCACGGCAGCATTCCCCAGGCGCTGCACCACCGGAACCGGAGTGAAGGAGTCACAGGCATGCGGCGACCGAGCTGGGTACCGGAGGGCACGGACCTGGACAAACCGAACGCCGCGCGGGTCTACGACTACTACCTGGGGGGCTCGCACAACTTCGAGGTCGACCGGGAGATGGCCCGCAAGGCGCTGGCCCTGTGGCCCGAGCTGCCGCAGACCATGCGCTCCAACCGGGCGTTCCTGCGCCGCGCGGTGACCTTCCTCGCCGAGCGCGGCGTCACCCGCTTCCTGGACATCGGCTCCGGCATCCCCACCTTCGGCGCGGTGCACGAGGTCGCCCGCGCGATCCGGCCCGAGGCCGAGGTCGTCTACGTGGACCGTGACCCGGTCGCCGTCGCCCACAGCCGCCTGCTGCTCCTGGACGACCCGCACAGCGCCGTCGTCCAGGCCGACCTGCGCGACGTCGAGGACCTGCTGGCCCGCCCCGAGGTGACCGGGCTGCTGTCCGGCGGCGAGCCGGTGGCCGTCCTGCTGGTGGCCGTCGCCCACTTCGTCAGCGACGACGATGACCCCTGGAAGCTGATCGGCGTGATCCGCGACGCGCTCCCCGCCGGCAGTGCGTTGGTCCTCTCGCACGCCTCCCTGGAGGCCCGCCCGGACCAGGCCGAGGACCACCAGAAGCTCTACCGGATGACCCCGACCCCGCTGACCATGCGCACCCGCGAGCAGGTCAACGAGATGTTCGCCGGCTTCGAGCTGGTCGAGCCGGGCGTGGTCCACCTGCCGCAGTGGCGCCCGGACCAGCCGGACACGGTCGGCGAGCACCCCGAGCGGATCGCCGGGGTGGCGGGCGTGGGGTTCCGCCCTTGAGCGGTCGCCACGGGAGAGCAACCGACGGCCGTACGCCCCGAGCGGCGGCCGTCGGCTCTCCCGTCGCGTGCACCACCGGCCGGCGAACGCGTACGGCGGGCCGGCGAACGCGCGCAACGGCCCGCAGAACCGGGGGGGTCGGATGAGCGGCACCACCCCGGTGAACGGCACCGCCGAGCGGTTCCACGAGGACTGGTCCCGGCTGCTCTCCACCGACCACGGCATCGCCGTCCACCCCGGCCTGCTCGGCCGGCTGGTCGCGCGCACCGCCGCACTGCTCCACCGGGCCCAGCGGGAGGAGCCCTTCGAGCCCCGGCTGGCCGCCCAGGCCGGCGCCGAACTGATCGACGCGCACTTCACCGACCCGGCCCTGCTCGCGCGTGCGGTCGAACTGCTCCAGTCCCAGCCGATCGGCGACGAGCGAGGCCCCGCGCTGACCGGCGCCTTCGCGGCCGGCTGGGCCAACGCCCTGCGCGAGCGCACCCTGTGCGAGCAGGAGGCCATCCGCACCGCCGCCGACGCCGCCCGCAAGGAGGCCGAGCGCGCGCTGCGCGCCTCCGAGGCCCGGTTCCGCGCCCTGTTCGAGAGCGCCGCGATCGGCATCGCCATCGGCGACACCGACGGCAACATCCTGGCCGTCAACAAGGCCGTGCAGGAACTGTTCGGCGCGGGCCCGGCCGACATGATCGGCCGCCGGGTCGACGACCTCGTCCACCCCGAGGACACCCCGGGCGTCTGGGAGGCGTACGGGGAGCTGATCAGCGGCAAGCGGGAGTACTTCCAGTTCGACAAGCCGTACTACCGCCAGGACGGGGAGGTGGTCTGGACCCACCTGACCGTCTCGCTGATCCGCGACGACGACGGCGTCCCGCAGTACCAGGTCGCGATGCTGGAGGACATCACCGACCGTTACCGGCTCCAGGAGCGGCTGCGCCACCAGGCCACGCACGACCCGCTGACCGGCCTCCCCAACCGCGCCGCCTTCTTCGAACGGCTGGAGAAGCTCTTCGAGGAGCCGGAACCGGGCGCCCGGTTCGGCCTCTGCTACGTCGACCTCGACGGCTTCAAGGTGGTCAACGACAGCCTCGGCCACGACATGGGCGACCAGCTGCTGTCCGCGGTCGCCGCCCGGCTGAAGGCCGCCCTCAACCCGCTCGGCCACCTGGTGGCCCGGCTCGGCGGCGACGAGTTCGTCGTCCTGCTGGAGAACTGCCGGGGCGAGCAGGAGGCGGTGGCCGCGGCCAAGACCGTGCTCAAGTCGCTGGCCGGGCCGGTGCTGATCGGCGATCACAAGCTCGCCGTCGGCGCCAGCGTCGGCGTGCTGGAGCGGCGGGTGTCCACGACCACCCCCGGCGCCGCCGTCCGGGCCGCCGACCTCACGCTCTACCGGGCCAAGGAGGCCGGCCGCGGCCGCTGGACGCTGTTCGACCCGAAGGAGAACGCCCGCGCGGTCAGCCGCTACGCGGTGTCGGTCCGGATGCCGGCTGCCCTGGACCGCGGCGAGTTCTTCATCGACTACCAGCCGCTCTACAAACTCGCCGACGGCCGGATGGCCGCCGTCGAGGCGCTGGTCCGGTGGCGCCACCCGCAACTCGGGGTGCTCGGCCCGGACGAGTTCGTCACCACCGCCGAGGAGACCGGGCTGATCATGCCGCTCGGCCGCTGGGTGCTGGAGCAGGCCTGCGGCCAGGCCGCCGACTGGATCAAGCAGTACGGCGACGCCGCGCCGCAGCTGAACGTCAACCTGGCGGTCCGCCAGGCGCGCAGCGCCGCGCTGGTCACCGATCTCGGGCGGATCCTGGACAGCACCGGCCTGGACCCGTCCCGGCTGCAGCTGGAGATCACCGAGTCGACCGTGGTCGGCCCCGAGGACGAGGCGCTGCGCACCCTGCACGGGCTGGTCGACCTCGGCGTCTCGCTGGCCGTGGACGACTTCGGCACCGGCTGGTCCAACCTCGCCTACCTGCGCGACCTGCCGGTCTCCGGGCTGAAGATCGCCGGGTCCTTCGTCGGCGACCTGCACGACCCGGCGAAGGACGGCGCGACCGGGTGGCGGATCGTCAGCGGCCTGGTGTCGATGGCACACGCGCTCGGGCTGACCGTCACCGCCGAGGGCGTGGAGACCCGCAAGGACGCCGAGCGGCTGCGCACCATGGGCTGCGACTGGGCGCAGGGCTGGCACTTCGGCCGCCCGGTGCGGCCGGCGGAGATCGCCCGCCGGATCGTCGAGGAACCGCAGGGCCGTCCCGTCGAGGGCTGAGCCGCCCTCGGGGCCGTATCCGTCCGCTGGTCTCTGCCGGCTGCCGGCCGTCAGCCCACCAGCCGGGAGAGCTCGATCGAGTGCCCCGTCCGCTCCACCTTCGCCGTCAGGTACCGCACATTGCTCGCCGACAGGTGGACGCCGGTCGGCACCCGTCGCCGGACGGTGATGCCGAGGTCGGCCAACTGGGCGGCCTTGTCCGGGTTGTTGCTCAGCAGGTCGATGCCGGGGGCGCCGAGCGTGTTGAGCATCTGGGCGGCCGCGGTGTAGTCCCGACCGTCCTCGGGCAGGCCGAGGGCGGTGTTGGCGTCGTAGGTGTCCATCCCGGAGTCCTGGAGGGCGTACGCGTCGAGCTTGTTGTACAGCCCGATGCCCCGGCCCTCCTGGCGAAGGTAGAGCAGGTACCCGCCGGCCTCGCTGATCCGCTCCACCGACTCGCGCAGCTGCGGGCCGCAGTCGCAGCGGTCTGAGCCGAAGACGTCGCCGGTCAGGCACTCGGAGTGCAGCCGCACCAGCGGCGTCCCGCCGTCCGGGACCGTGCCGAGGGCGAGCGCCAGGTGCTCGGCACCGTCGGCGAGACCGTGGAAGGTGAACACCTCCGCTTCGGTGCGGTAGCCGTCGGGGAACGTCAGCGGGATGCGCACGCGCGAGCGCACCGTGGCGGAGCCGGGCTGAGGCATGGGTGGGCCTCCGTCGATCGGGGGTGGACCGGGTTGGATCGGCCCGGATCCGGAGGGATCCGGATGGGTCGGATGTCGACCGTACTCGGTCGTTCCAATTTGAACAACTGCGTACCGCCGGTGACCGGCCCGACTGCGGAGGCGGACAACACCCCAGCCGTCTCACCTGTTCCCGTCCGGCGTTCCAAGATGTGGAAGTGGTGGGAGCCGAGGTGTGGACACTGCGAGACTTCCTCCCGTTTCCTGGGCACGGGAACGCTTCGCGCACGACCACCGACGACCACGGAAGGTCCTGATCAGATGCCCACGAGCCGCGTCACCACCTCCGCCCCCGCCACCCAGCCCCGGTTCGACGCCGAACAGCGCGCGATCGAGGCCCTCTACGCGGACGTGGTCCGCCGCAACAAGGGCGAGACGGAGTTCCACCAGGCCGTCCACGAGGTGCTGGAGACCCTCGCCCCGGTGCTCGCGCACCGCCCCGAACTCCGCGACGCCCGGATCATCGAACGGATCTGCGAGCCCGAGCGGCAGCTGATGTTCCGGGTGCCGTGGACCGACGACTCCGGCGACATCCACGTCAACCGCGGCTTCCGGGTCGAGTTCAGCAGCGCCCTCGGCCCGTACAAGGGCGGGCTGCGCTTCCACCCCTCGGTGAACCTCGGCATCGTCAAGTTCCTCGGTTTCGAGCAGATCTTCAAGAACGCGCTCACCGGCCTGTCCATCGGCGGCGGCAAGGGCGGCTCCGACTTCGACCCCAAGGGCCGCTCGGACGCCGAGGTCATGCGGTTCTGCCAGTCCTTCATGACCGAGCTGTACCGCCACCTCGGCGAGCACACCGACGTCCCGGCCGGTGACATCGGCGTCGGCGGCCGGGAGATCGGCTACCTCTTCGGCCAGTACAAGCGCATCACCAATCGCTACGAGGCCGGCGTGCTCACCGGCAAGGGCCTCGGCTGGGGTGGCGCGCAGGTCCGGACCGAGGCCACCGGCTACGGCTGCGTGCTGTTCACGGCCGAGATGCTGCACAGCCGGGGCGAGAGCCTGGACGGGCGCCGGGTGGTCGTCTCCGGCTCCGGCAACGTGGCGCTGTACGCGATCGAGAAGGCGCGGCGGCTCGGCGCGACGGTGCTCACCTGCTCCGACTCCTCCGGCTACGTGGTGGACGAGAAGGGCATCGACCTCGACCTGCTCAAGGAGGTCAAGGAGGTCCGGCGCGGCCGGGTCGCCGAGTACGCCGAACTGCGCGGCAGCCACGTGCGGTTCGTCGAGGGCCCGGGGGTGTGGAGCGTGCCCTGTGACGTCGCGCTGCCCTGCGCCACCCAGAACGAGCTGACGGAGGCCGACGCGCTCGCCCTGGTGCGCAGCGGCGTGCTGGCGGTCGCCGAGGGCGCCAACATGCCCACCACCCCCGAGGCGGTGCGGGTGTTCCAGGAGGCCGGGGTGGCCTTCGGCCCGGGCAAGGCGGCGAACGCGGGTGGCGTCGCGACCAGCGCGCTGGAGATGCAGCAGAACGCCTCGCGCGACTCGTGGAGCTTCGAGCGCACCGAGGAGCGGCTGGCCGGGATCATGAAGCACATCCACGACTCCTGCTTCACCACCGCCGAGCGCCACGGCCACCCCGGTGACTACGTGGTGGGCGCCAACATCGCGGGGTTCGAGCTGGTCGCGGACGCGATGCTGGCCCAGGGTGTGGTCTGAGCCCCTCCTGTGCCGGTCACCCGGCGATCGGTACCCGACCGGAGCGGGCACCGATTGTCGGGTGCGGCAAGGTGGGTCCTTCCTACGGTGGTGATCAGTAAGGGAAGGGCGGGGTCGGCGTGCTGGAGCACCTGAACCGGGCGATGGAGAGCATCGACCGGAACCTGGACCGTGAGATCGACGTGGCCGAGCTGGCGCGGATCGCGATGACGTCGGAGTACCACTTCCGGCGGTTGTTCTCGATGCTCGCCGGGATGCCGCTGTCGGAGTACATCCGGCGTCGGCGGCTGACCGTCGCCGGGGCCGAAGTGCTCGACGGTGAGCGGACGTTGCTCGACATCGCGGTCCGGTACGGCTACACCTCGGGCGAGGCGTTCGCCCGGGCGTTCCGGGCGATGCACGGAGTCGGGCCGGGGGAGGCCCGGCGTGACGGTGCGGTGCTCACCTCCCAGGCCCGGATGTCCTTCCGACTCATCGTGGAGGGAAGCAGCAGTATGGAATACCGGATCGTCGAGAAGCCGGACTTCCGGATCGTCGGCCGGAAGGCCCGGGTGCCCCTGATCTACCTGGGGGTCAACCCGCACATCGCGGAGTTCATCAAGGGGCTCGGCGCGGAGACCGTCGAGCGGATCACGGCGCTGACCGGCAAGGACCCGATCGGCATCGTCTCGGTGACCGACGACTTCTCGCCCAACCGCGAGGAGGGCTCCGAACTCGACTACTGGCACGCGGTGGTGGCGCGCGAGGACGCCGTCGTCCCGGACGACCTGGAGGTCCTGCACGTCCCGGCCGGGACGTGGGCGGTGTTCACCAACAAGGGGGCGTTCCCGCAGGCGCTGCAGGAGATGTGGGGGGATGTGGCCAGCCAGTGGTTCCCGTCCAACCCGTACGAGGCCCGGCCGGGCCCGGAGGTCCTGAAGACCCGCTTCGTCCCGGGGACGGGCGACGCCGAGGCGGAGCTCTGGATCCCGGTGGCGCGGGCCGTGCGGGGCTGACGGTCGGCGGGTGGCGGGTAACGGCTGACCGCTGACAACCAACAGTCGACAGATGACAGATTTCGAAATCTGTCATCTGTCGACTGTCTTTTGTTCGCCCACTGGCCCGCCCGGCCGTCCATCCACTCGCCCCACCCCCGTTCGGCCCACCAGCGCCCGCCGCCGCCCCGTCACGCCCCGCATGCTGGGGCGGGGGAGCAGGGGCCGCAGGCCGCTACCCGAGGAGTGGGATCACCGATGGCCAAGGCGTTCGGCTTCGTCGACTACGGCGGACCGGAGACACAGGAGTTCCTCGACCGCCCCGCGCTGGAGGCCGGCCCCGGCCAACTGGCGATCGTGGTCCGCGCCGCGGGGGTGAACCCGGTGGACTGGAAGGTCCGCCGGGGCTTCCTCGGCCGCGAGCGCCAACTCCCCACCGTCATGGGCCAGGAGGCCTCCGGTGTGGTGCAGCAGGTCGGCCCCGGGGTCACCGGCTTCACTCCGGGCGACGAGGTGTTCGGCCTGGTCGCCGCCGGGGCCTTCGCCGAACAGACCCTGCTGCGCGCCGAGTTGAGCGCCCTCAAGCCCGAGGCCGTCGGCTTCGACCGGGCCGCGACGCTCTGCGTCTCGGTCGCCACCGCCGACGACGCCGTCCGTCAACTCGGCCTCGGTGCCGGCCGGACCCTGCTGATCCTCGGCATCGCCGGCGGGGTCGGCAGCGCCGCCGCCCAAATCGCCCGCAGCCAGGGCCTGACCGTGCTCGGCACCGCGAGCGATGCCAACCGCGAGTACGTGGAGTCCCTCGGCGCGACCCAGGTCCGCTACGGCGACGGCGTCGCCGAGCGCATCGCCGCGGCGGCCCCCGACGGCGTCGACGGCATCCTCGACCTGATCGGCGGCGACGCCCTGCGAGCCGTGGCCGGCGTGATCGGCGACCGCACCGAGCTGGTCAGCACCGCCGACCCGGCGGTCGTCGCCGAACTCGGCGGCCGGTACGTCACCCGCTCCACCACCTCCGAGACCCTCGCCGCCCTGGCCGCACTCGTCGCCGCCGGTGACCTGGACCCCCAGGTCACCGGCCGCTACCCGCTCACCCACGCCGCCGAGGCGGTCGCCGCGGTCGAGTCCGGGCACGCCCGCGGCAAGGTCGTCCTCGAAGTCGCCTGACCGCCGCACAAGCCTGATCGCCGTACAACGCCGTACAAGCTCGACCCGAAACAAGCCTGACGAAGAAACAGCATCCGGAGAGCAAGAGCCATGAAGCAGACCTCCGTCACCACCAACGCCCCGTGCTGGGTCGAGTTGGGCACCTCCGACCCGGCCGCCGCCACGACCTTCTACAGCGAGCTGTTCGGCTGGCGCCCGGACAGGGGCGTCCGCCCCGACGCGGGCGACTACACCCAGATGTTCCTCGGCGACGCCTCGGCCGCCGCCATCACCCCGCGCTACGGGCCGCAGCAGCCGATCGCGTGGACGGTGGCCTTCGCGGTCGCCGACGCCGCCGCCACCGCCGCGGGGATCGAGGCCGAGGGCGGCCGCATCCTCAAGGAGCCCACCGATGTGTTCGACCTCGGCGTCTTCTCGGTGGCCGCCGACCGGTCGGGCGCGGTCTTCATCCTCTGGCAGGCCCGCGCCTTCCCGGGCGCCGACGTGTTCAACGAGCCCGGCTCGCTCGGCTGGGTGGAACTGCTCACCCGCGACCGGGCCGGCGCGACCGCCTTCTACCCGGCGGTCTTCGGCTGGTCCGTCGCCCCGTCCGAGCGCTACACCCAGTGGGGCCTGGACGGCCAGGACTTCGGCGGCATGCTGGTGATGGGCGAGGACTTCCCTCCGTCGGTGCCGCCGCACTGGCTGCCGTACTTCTCGGTGGCCGACGTCGACAACACCGTCGACCGGGCGGTCAGCCTCGGCGCGGACGTGCTGATGCCCTCCTACTCCATGCCGGGCGGCCGGCGGATCGCCGTGCTGCGCGACGTTCAGGGCGCCGCGTTCGGTGTCTACAGCGCTCCCGCGGACAGTTGAGCGGAGGGCTCCGGCGCAGGCCCCGAGCAGAGCGCTCTAGCCGAAGCGACGAGCCGAGCGCCGCGAGGCCCGCGCGCGCCACCCGCCCACCGCCGCCCCCGCCGTGACCAGCAGCGCGCCCATCGGCACCACGTCGCCGATCCGGTCGTACCAGGTCAGCGTCCCGGACGCGGTGAGCGGCAGCCGTATGGTCAGTGCCCCGGTGCCGTCGGTGCCGAGCCGGGCCAGCTCCCGCCCCTGGGCGTCGAAGGCGGCGGAGACGCCGGTCAGCGAGGCCTGTACGGCCGGACGTCCGGTCTCGGCGGCCCGGATCGCCGCGAGTGCCACGTGCTGCTGGGGCGCCCAGGTGTGCTGGAAGGTCGAGGTCGACGACTGGTAGACCAGCACCCGGGCGCCGTCGAGCGCCGCCGTCCGGGCCATGTCCGGGAACGCCGATTCGAAGCAGACCAGCGCCCCGACCGGCAGCGGCCCGCCCGCCCGGTCGACGGCCGGCAGCAGGTGGAAGGCGGTGCCGGGCACCCGGTTCTCGCCCGCCGCCCGGCTGACCCCGGCGATCCAGCCGAGCGCCGGCCGCAGCGGGATGTACTCGCCGAAGGGCACCAGCCGGATCTTGCGGTAGCGGTCCACCACGCCCGACGGGGAGACCAGCACCGCGTCCTTGGAGATCCGGCCGTCCGCCTTGCGCGCGTCCTCCCCGGCCATGATCTCGGCGCCGGTGGTCGCGGCCAGCCGGCGCAGCGCGTCCAGTGTGACCGGGTCGTGGTCCAGGTCGGCGGCGGTGCTGCTCTCGCCCCACACCACCAGGTCCACCGGCTGCCCGACCAGGGCGGCGGTGGCCTGGGCGCTCGCGTCGAACCGGGCCTGCGGGTCCTCCACGGTGCCCGGCTGGACCAGCGCCACCGTCACGGCGCCGGTGCGGACCGGCGCCTGGCGCAGCGCGAACAGCAGCGGACCGGCGGCCAGCACCAGCACGGCGGCCATCGCCGCGGCCGCCCGGGGCTGCCGGTGCACGGCGGTCAGCACGATCAGCACCGCGGTGTTCACCGCCGCCACCGCCGCGCTGACCAGCCAGATCCCGCCCGCCGAGGCCAGCCCGAGGATCGCCGGGTGCTGCCACTGGGTGGCGCCGAGCAGCGCCCACGGCCCGCCGAGCGCCTGCCAGGAGCGCGCGTACTCGGTGGTCACCCACACCGCCGGGACGACCAGCAGCGCCAGCAGCGCCCGACGGGTGGCCAGCGGCGGGCGCAGCAGCCGGTGCACCGCGTACCCGACCGCCGCCTGCAGCGCCCCGAACAGCACCGCGAGCACCGGCAGCCCAGGCCCGATGGACGGCACCAGCCAGTACATCGCGGTGAGGATGAACCCCGCCCCGAACCACCAGCCGCGCACCGCCGCCTCCCGCCCGGACGGCGCCCGCTGCATCAGCAGCAGCCCGGGGACGAGCGCGACCCACGCCAGCCAGGCCTGTCCCGGCGCGGGGAACGCCAGCACCGGCACCGCCCCGGCCGCAAGCGCCCCGAGCCGCGCCCGGTACCGGTGCGGCGCGCGCGGTTCCCGTTCCCCGGCGGGCGAAGTGGAGGGCGAGGTGGCGTCCGGGGTGGCGGTCGTGCTCAGGGCTTGGCCGGCGGGAGCGATGCGACGCGACATGCCCCGTATTGTCCGCTTGGGCGCAGAGCGCCACCAGTGTTCCCGTCACCCGAATGGATGACGGGAACACCACGTTTCGAACACGCGGGCCTCGGGCCGACGGGGCGGTCAGCCCTCGTCGCCCTCCAGGTCGCCCTCGGTCTCCAGGAACGCGGCCTGCAGCTGCTCGATCAGCTGCGGGTCCGGCTGCTCCCACAGCCCGCGTCCGGCCGCCTCCAGCAGACGCTCGCTGATCCCGTGCAGCGCCCACGGATTGGCGCCGGCCAGGAACTCCCGGTTGACCGGGTCGAGGACGTACTCCTGGGTCAGCTTCTCGTACATCCAGTCCGCGACCACACCGGTCGTGGCGTCGTAGCCGAACAGGTAGTCGACCGTCGCGGCCATCTCGAAGGCGCCCTTGTAGCCGTGGCGGCGCATCGCCTCGATCCAGCGCGGGTTGACCACCCGGGCGCGGAAGACGCGGGCGGCCTCCTCGGTCAGGGTGCGGGTGCGGACCGTCTCCGGGCGGGTGGAGTCGCCGATGTAGGCGGTCGGCGCCTTGCCGGTGAGGGCGCGGACGGTGGCCACCATGCCGCCGTGGTACTGGAAGTAGTCGTCCGAGTCGGCGATGTCGTGCTCGCGGGTGTCGGTGTTCTTCGCGGCCACGGTGATCCGCTTGTACGCGGTCTCCATCTCCTCGCGCGCCGGGCGCCCGTCCAGCCCGCGGCCGTACGCGTAGCCACCCCAGACCGTGTACACCTCGGCCAGGTCGGCGTCGGTGCGCCAGTCCCGGCTGTCGATCAGCTGGAGCAGGCCCGCGCCGTAGGTGCCCGGCCGGGAGCCGAAGACCCGGACGGTGGCCTTGCGCTCGTCGCCGTGCACCGCGAGGTCGGCCTGCACATGGGCCCGGACGAAGTTGTCCGCGTCGGCCTCCTCCTGGGCGGCGGCCAGGCGCACCGCGTCGTCCAGCAGGGCGACCACGTGCGGGAAGGCGTCCCGGAAGAAGCCGGAGATGCGCAGCGTGACGTCGATGCGCGGGCGGCCCAGCTCGTCCAGCGGGATCGGCTCCAGGCCGGTGACCCGGCGCGAGGCGTCGTCCCAGACCGGGCGGACGCCGAGCAGGGCGAAGGCCTCGGCGATGTCGTCACCGGCGGTGCGCATCGCGCTGGTGCCCCAGAGCGAGAGCCCGACCGAGGGCGGGAAGGCGCCGTCGTTGTCGGCCCGGTAGCGGTCGATCAGCGAGGAGGCGAGCGCCTGGCCGGTCTCCCAGGCGAGCTTGCTGGGCACGGCCTTCGGGTCGACGGAGTAGAAGTTGCGGCCGGTGGGCAGCACGTTGACCAGGCCGCGCAGCGGCGAGCCGGACGGCCCGGCGGGGACGAAGCCGCCCTGGAGCGCGTGCAGCACGGCGTCCAGCTCGTCGGTCGTGGCGGACAGGCGCGGCACCACCTGGGTGGCGGCGAAGGTCAGCACCTCGCGGACGGCCTCCGGCTGCCCTGCGGCGACCTTCTCCACCGCCTCGGGCACCCAGTCCTCGGCCTCCATCGCCTCGACCAGGGCGCGGGCCTGCGCCTCGGCCGCGTCGGTGGCGCCGAGGGTGAGCGCGGCCTCGTCCAGGCCGAGCGCCTCGCGCAGACCGGGCAGTGCGCTCACGCCGCCCCAGATCTGCCGGGCGCGCAGGATGGCGAGCACGATGTTGACCCGGTCGGTGCCGGCCGGGGCCTGGCCGAGGACGTGCAGGCCGTCGCGGATCTGGGCGTCCTTGACCTCGCAGAGCCAGCCGTCGACGTGCAGCAGGAAGTCGTCGAAGCCGTCGTCCTCGGGGCGCTCGTCCAGGCCGAGGTCGTGGTCCAGCTTGGCGGCCTGGATCAGGGTCCAGATCTGGGCGCGGATCGCGGGCAGCTTGGCCGGGTCCATCGCGGCGATGTTGGAGTGCTCGTCGAGCAGCTGCTCCAGGCGGGCGATGTCGCCGTAGGAGTCGGCGCGGGCCATCGGCGGCACCAGGTGGTCGACCAGGGTGGCGTGGGCGCGGCGCTTGGCCTGGGTGCCCTCGCCCGGGTCGTTGACCAGGAAGGGGTAGATCAGCGGCAGGTCGCCGAGCACGGCGTCCGGCCCGCACTCGGCGGACAGCGCGGCGGTCTTGCCGGGCAGCCACTCCAGGTTGCCGTGCTTGCCGAGGTGGATGACGGCGTGGGCGCCGAAGCCGCCGTCCTCCTGCGCGGCCTCGATCCAGCGGTAGGCGGCCAGGTAGTGGTGGCTCGGCGGCAGGTCGGGGTCGTGGTAGATGGCGACCGGGTTCTCGCCGAAGCCGCGCGGTGGCTGGATCAGCACCAGCAGGTTCCCGGAGCGGATCGCGGCGAGCACGATGTCGCCGTCCGGGTTCTGCGAGCGGTCGACGTACAGCTCGCCGGGGGCCGGGCCCCAGTGCTCCTCGACCTGCTCGCGCAGGCCCTGCGGGAGCGTCGCGTACCAGCGGCGGTAGTCGGCGGCGGGGATGCGGACCGGGTTGCGGGCCAGCTGGTCCTCGGTCAGCCAGTCCTGGTCGTAGCCGCCAGCCGCGATCAGGGCGTGGATCAGCGCGTCTCCCTCGTGACCGCCCTCGCCGTCGTCGAACACGGGCAGGTCGTCCCCGAGGTCCATGCCCTCCGCGCGCAGCCGCTCCAGCAGGCGCACCGCGCTGGCCGGGGTGTCCAGGCCGACGGCGTTGCCGACCCGGGCGTGCTTGGTCGGGTAGGCGGACAGCACCAGCGCGAGGCGGCGCTCGGCGGCCGGGGTGTGCCGCAGCCGGGCGTGCCGGACGGCGGTGCCGGCGACGCGGGCGGCGCGCTCCGGGTCGGCGGCGTAGACGGTCAGGCCGTCCTCGTCCAGCTCCTTGAAGGAGAACGGGACGGTGATGAGGCGGCCGTCGAACTCCGGCACCGCGACCTGGGTGGCGGTGTCCAGCGGGGACAGGCCGTCGTCGCTGGCCTCCCACTGGGCGCGCGACCAGGTGAGGCAGAGCGCCTGCAGGATCGGGCGGTCCAGCGCGGCCAACGCGCCGGCGTCCCAGGCCTCCTCGTCGCCGCCGGCCTGGGCGTCGGCCGGGCGGGTGCCGCCGGCGGCCAGCACCGTGGTGACGATCGCGTCGGCCTCGCCGAGCGCGGCCAGCAGCTCGGGCTCGGCGCCGCGCAGCGAGGCGCAGTAGTAGGCCCTGGCCTGGGCGCCCTGGTCCTCGACGGCCTGGCAGAGCGTCTCGACGAAGGCGGTGTTCCCGCTCATGTGGTGGGCGCGGTAGTAGAGCACCGCGATGGTCGGGCCCTCGGTCACTGTGGCCGTGCGCTCCAGCGGGCCCCAGGCCGGGGCGGAGGCGGGCGGGGCGAAGCCGTGGCCGGTGAGCAGCACGGTGTCGGAGAGGAAGGCGCCCAGCTCGGCCAGGTTGGCCGCGCCGCCGTGGGCGAGGTAGGCGTGCGCCTCGGCGGCGATGCCGGCCGGGACGGTGGACAGCTCCATCAGCTGGGCGTCGGGGGCCTGCTCGCCGGTCAGCACGACCACCGGGCGGGGGCCGGCCAGCAGTGCGTCCAGGCCCTCCTGCCAGGCACGGCGCCCGCCGAGCAGACGGACCACCACGAGTTCGGTGCCCTCCAGCAGCTCGGGCAGGTCCTCGGGGGACAGCCGGGCCGGGTTGCCCAGCCGGTACGGGACCGGGCCGGTCGAGGCACGGGCACTGAGCAGGTCGGTGTCGGACGTCGACAGCAGCAGGATCATGTGAAGGCCCTCCCGGCCTCGTCGGTGGCCAGGGCGGCCGGGATGGCCGGGGTGGCCGCGGTGGTGGCCGGGGACACGGGCGCGGGCATGCGACAGCGCGGGTGCATTTCTGCCTTCCTCGGGGTCCGCGCCCCGGGCCGGTGGAGGACGGCGGGAGTTCCTGGCTCCCGCGGCCGACCGGTCTCCCGGTGAACCGCGGTCACAGTGGCGGGACCGCACCGGGCTTGCACCGGTTTCCTCCCCTGCGCCGTCGCTGGCGTACGGACGGTCCGCTGGGACCGCCCGCCAGCATCGTACGGGGTGCGGCTGATCTGGGGGAGGGCGAGCTCCGCCACGTCCGGTGCGGGGGCGGTGTACGGGCGGTCGCGGCGGGCCGCGGGGGGCCGCGCACCTTCCGGTGCGCCCGGCGGGCGTGCGAGTGGGCGTGCGGGCCGAGGCGCGAGCCGGGTGTGCTGCCGGGTGGCTCCGGGTGATGCCGGGTGTGATGCAGCGGACGGAGGCAACCGATCGGATCATCTGTATGCTCGCCGCCATGCCACCGACACCCGACGCCACCGCGCCGGGCGCCGCGGTGCCCGACCGGGGGCGCGCGGACGCCTGCCCCGGGGCGCTTCGTCTGCATCCGGCCGACGACGGAGCCCTCGCCCGGGTCCGCCTGCCCGGCGGCCTGCTGACTGACCGTCAGGCACTGGCGCTGGCCGAGGCGGCAGAGGCCCTGGGTGACGGTGAGTTGGAGACCACCTCACGCGGCAACGTCCAACTCCGCGGCCTGGCCGCGGACTGCGGCGCCGAACTCGCCGACCGGCTGCGCGCCGTCGGCCTGCTGCCCTCCGACACACACGAGCGGGTGCGCAACATCGTCGCCTCGCCGCTGGCGGGGCTGGGCCCGGTCGATTCGGCCGATGTGCAGGCCTGGGTACGGGAACTGGACGCGCGGCTGTGCGCGAGCGACTGGGCGGCAGCACTCTCCGGCAAGTTCCTGTTCGCGCTGGACGACGGGCGGGGCGACGTCGCCGCGCTCGACGCCGATGTGACATTGATCGCAGCTTCGGGCGGGCCCGCCGTACTGCGCCTCGGGCGCGCCGCCGACGGGCACCCGGTCGAGCCCGGGCGGGAGGTGACGGCCGTACTGGACGCGGCCCGCGCCTTCCTGGACGCGCTGCGGACCGCCGGCCGCAAGGCCTGGCACCTGCGCGAGGTGCCCGAGTTGCTGCCGGCCGGCGCGGTGCCGCTGCCTGCTCTCACCGGTGCGGCGCCCGCCGTCGGCGCGCTGCCCGGCGGGCTCTCGCTGGGCATGCGCTTCGGGCGGGCGAGCGCCGCGCAGTGGCGTGCGCTGGTCGCCGCCTCGGCCGGTGAGCTGCGGCTGACCCCCTGGCGCGGCGCGGTGCTGCCCGGCGCTCCGGCCGACCGGCTGCCCGCGCTGGAATCGGCCGGCTTCCGGACCGTGCCCGGCTCGGCCTGGGAGCGGGCCACCGCCTGCACCGGCCTGCCGGGTTGCGCCAAGTCGCTGGCCGACGTCCGGGCGGACGCGGCCCGGGCGTTGGAGTCGGACGCGGCCCGGGCGTCGGCGTCCGGACCGGGCGGACTGCCGGTTCACTGGTCCGGCTGTGAACGGCGCTGCGGCCACCCGGCCGGGCGATGGGTGGACGTGCTCGCCACCGGGCACGGCTACCGGGTGACGGTCAAGGGGCCGGCGACGACCGCGGGTTCTTCCGTGGACGTGAGGAACGAGCAGATGGCCGAGGCGGTCGCCGAGGCCAGGAGGACCACGAAGTGATCGAGTACGAGAAGGACGGCGCGTCCATCTACCGCCAGTCCTTTGCCACCATCCGTGCGGAGGCCGATCTGGCCGCCCTCCCGGCGGACGTCTCCCAGGTCGCGGTGCGGATGATCCATGCCTGCGGGATGGTCGACCTGGTCGAGGACCTGGTGTACTCGCCCGGCGTGGTCGCCTCGGCACGCGCGGCGCTGCACGCCGGTGCGCCCATCCTCTGTGACGTCAACATGGTCGCGAGCGGCGTCACCCGCAAGCGGCTGCCCGCCGACAACGAGGTGATCTGCACCCTCACCGACCCGTCGGTACCCGAACTCGCCCGGAAGATGGGCAACACCCGCAGCGCGGCGGCCATGGAGCTGTGGCTGCCCCGCCTCGAGGGCGCGGTGGTCGCCGTCGGCAACGCGCCGACCTCGCTGTTCCGCCTGCTGGAGATGATCGAGGCGGGCGCGCCGCGCCCGGCCGCGGTGATCGGCGTCCCGGTCGGCTTCATCGGCGCCGCCGAGTCCAAGCAGGCGCTGGCCGAGCACTCGTCCGGCCTGGAGCACCTGGTGGTGCGCGGTCGGCGCGGTGGCAGCGCGATCGCCGCCGCCGCCATCAACGCGATTGCGAGCGAAGAAGAGTGACGGAGCATCAGGCCACCGTCGGCCGACTGTACGGCGTGGGCCTCGGCCCGGGCGACCCCTCGCTGGTGACCGTCCGTGCGGCCGAACTCATCGGCAAGGCCGACGTGGTGGCGTACCACAGTGCCCGGCACGGCCGCTCCATCGCGCGCTCGATCGCCGAGCGGTATCTGATGGGCGGTCAGATCGAGGAGAAGCTGGTCTACCCGCTCACCGTCGAGACCGCCGACCATCCGGGCGGCTACCGGGGCGCGCTGGACGAGTTCTACGAGGAGGCCGCCGCCCGGCTGGCCGCCCACCTGGACGCCGGACGCGACGTGGTGGTCCTCGCCGAGGGTGACCCGCTGTTCTACGGCTCCTACCAGCACATGCACAAGCGGCTGGCGCACCGCTACCCGACCGAGGTGGTGCCCGGCGTGACCTCGGTCAGTGCGGCGGCGGCCCGGCTCGGACAGCCGCTGACCGAGGCCGAGGAGACGCTCACCGTCATCCCGGGCACCCTGCCCGAGGAGGAGCTGACGGCGCGGATCGCCTCCGCCGACTCCGCCGTGATCATGAAGCTGGGCCGCACCTTCCCGACCGTCCGGCGGGCGCTGGAGCGGGCCGGACGGCTGGCGGACGCCCAGTACGTCGAGCGCGCCTTCATGGCGGGGGAGCGCATCGCGCCGCTCGCGGAGGTCGACGGCGAGACCGTCCCGTACTTCTCGGTGGCGGTGCTGCCGAGCAAGGTCGCACCGCTGGAGCCGACCGTGCGGCTGTCGGACGGCACGGGCAGTGTGGCCGTGGTCGGCACCGGGCCGGCCGGGCCGCTCTGGCTCACCCCCGAGGCGCGCGGCGCGCTGGCCGAGGCCACCGACCTGGTCGGCTACACCACCTACCTGGACCGGGTGCCGGAGCGGCCGGGGCAGCGGCGGCACGGCTCGGACAACAAGGTGGAGTCGGAGCGCGCCGAGTTCGCCCTGGAGCTCGCCCGGCGCGGGCACCGGGTCGCGGTGGTCTCCTCGGGCGACCCGGGCGTCTTCGCGATGGCCACCGCGGTGCTGGAGGTCGCCTGCGAGGAGGTGTACCGGGACGTGCCGGTGCGGGTGCTCCCGGGGATGACCGCCGCCCACGCGGCCGCCTCCCGGGCCGGGGCCCCGCTGGGGCACGACTACGCGACGGTGTCGCTGTCGGACCGGCTCAAGCCCTGGGAGGTGGTGGCCAAGCGGCTGCGCGCCGCCGCTGAGGCGGACCTCGTGCTGGCGCTGTACAACCCGGGCTCGAAGTCCCGCACCACCCAGGTCGGCCTGGCCCGGGACCTGTTGCTGGAGTACCGTGCGCCGCAGACCCCGGTGGTGATGGCGCGTGACGTCGGCGGGCCGACCGAGCGGATCCGGATCGTCGAGCTGGGCGAGCTGGACCCGGCGCTGGTCGACATGCGGACGATCCTGCTGATCGGCTCCTCGCAGACCCAGGCGGTCGAGCGGGGCGGCGGCGTGGAGGTCGTCTGGACGCCTCGGCGCTACCCGGAGGCGTGACGGGCGGGGCGCCGATGGTGGACGACTGACGGATGACAGTCGACAGATGACAGAAAACAGATGACAGCTGACAGATTTCGAAATCTGTCAGCTGTCATCTGTTTTCTGTCTGCTGTTCGCGGCCGGCAGTCAGCGGTCGGCAGTGGTCATCAGCCGCCGGTGGTCAGCCCGTGTCAGACCGCCGGCTGCCGCCCGTCACCGGGTCGGCTTGGTGATCAGCAGCTCGGTGTTGTGGTCCTCCCCGGCGCCCAGCAGGGCCGAGACCCTCCCGTTCGGGTCGTTGTACGACAGCTCGCGGTACAGCGCCGCGAGGTTGGCGTCCGAGGTGCTGTCGAAATCGGTCGCGTACGGCGCCGAGGACTCGATCAGCGTGGTGAACAGGGAGAGCGTGCCGTCCCCGTTGTCCGCGACCTCGATGATGCGCCCGTGCTGCGGGTAGTCGATGTGCGAGGCGGTGTTGATCTCCCAGAACGCCCGCTCCGGCACCTGGTGGCCGTGCGCCGTGATCTTGTTCATGTGGGTGTGCCCGTTCACCCACGCGACCACGTTCGGGTAGCGCTGCAGCAGGGCGACCAGCTCGTTGCCGTCGTGCCGCTTCTCGAAGATGTTGCGCGGGTCCGGCAGCAGGTTGCCCATCGAGCCGCTGGTGTGGTGGCTGAAGACCAGGATCAGGTCGTCGGTGCTGCCGCCCGTCACCCGGTTCCCGTTGGTGTCGTACCAGTGCCCGCTGTGCGCCTTCAACTGCTGCTCCAGCCAGCGCAGTTGGGCGGTGCCCAGCGAGCCGTCGGCGAACCCGGCCTGGTTGGTGGTGTCCAGGCTGATGCCGACCACCTTCTCCGAGATCCGGAAGGTGTAGTAGAGCTTGCCACTGCTCACCATGTCCGAGGTGAAGCCGTGCCCGTGCGGGCCCGCGCCGGTGACGGCCGCGTCGAGGTGGGCCTGGGCGAACTCCTTGAGCGTGAACGGGTGCCGGCGCTCGTCCGGGGTCACCTGGCGCACCGCCTCGCCGCTGGCGAGCAGCTTGGCGAGGAGCAGGACGGCGCCCGCCGGGTCGCGGCGCAGCGAGTCCATCAGCTGGGCCGCGGTCGCGTCGTCGCAGCCCTCCAGCTTGAACTCGCCGGTGTAGAGGTCGTTCAGCAGCCCGAAGTCCGGCAGCGTGCCCTCGATGCTGTCGTCGTGGTTGCCGACCGTCGTGTACCAGGGGGTGCGCAGGCCCGGCGCGTCGAAGGGCCGGCCGGCGGCGGACAGGAAGCCGGGTATCTGCGGGAAGCCCTTCGCCTTGTAACTGTCGTTGTAGGCGAGTTCGGGGTTCCAGAAGGCCGAGTTGCCGGAGTTCTGCACGCCCTCGTAGCGGCTGGGGTCACCGGTGTTCTGGGCCATCCGCCCGCCGCCCATGACCGTGAGATACCAGTCGAGCTCGGCCAGCTCGTGGTTGTCGGTGTTGTCGCCGGTGGCCATCACCATGCTGAACGGCATGCCGGTGTAGGGGCCGCCGTCGAGCGAGTTGACCCGCTCGACCAGGGACGACACGCCGCGGGCGTTCAGGGCCTCCTGCGGCCGGTAGGCACTGCCGTTGCTCTTGGCCAGGAACTCGAATCGCACCGGGGACTCGGTGTCCACCAGGTGCAGGTCGCTGAACTGGACGAAGCTGGCCAGTCCGGTGCGGCGGTCGTCCCGCCCGGCGCCCGGCGCCGCGAGGTCCCCGCGCACCACCAGCGGCCAGCCCGGTCCGGCGGTCAGCCGCTTGTAGGAGCCGGTGCCGACCGGCGTGGCCACCTGCTCCAAGGTGGTGCCGGTGACCTTGACCGCCCGCGCGGCCGTGGTCGCCAGCGCCCGATCGCGCGCCGCGGCCGAGGCGAACTGGGCGCCACCGAGAGACAGGGCCGACCAGGCGGCGGCCACCGACGTACCCGTGAGGAACGTACGACGTCTCATGCCTGCCACAAAAACCCCCACATACTGATGGCCCGGTCGGGCGAGCGCCCCGTCCACCGGACCTGAGTGTCATGAACCCGCGCTTCTGGCGGACCGCCAGATTACCCACGGGTAGGAGCAGGGTGTTAGGCCCGTGCAGAGAACTTCTCGGGAACGGGGGGCGGCGCCTGCCGCGCAGCTCGCACGCGGGGCGGCCGCCGTGGGCGGGCCGGGACGCCCGCCGTCACCCCGGTCGGGGCGGAGCCGGAGGGATGGGGGAAAATCGGCGGCGACGGCCGGTGCGGCCGCCGAGGCAAGCGGGACGGCGCGCGAGCGCGGTCCGACGCTCGGACGTTCGGAAGTGGGGCGCAGGTGGCCGCAGCGGGAGCCGAGGCGGGAGGCCGGGCCGGCCAGCTGAAGAGCAGCGGCCTGCGGCACGGCTGGACGACGGGCGCCTGCGCCACCGCCGCCACCAAGGCCGCCTACACCGCGCTGCTCACCGGCGACTTCCCGGACCCGGTGACCATCACCCTCCCCAAGGGGCAGCAGCCTGCCTTCGCCCTCGCGGCCGAGGAACTGGAGACCTCCGACGGCCGGCCGGTCAGCGCCATGGCCGGGGTGGTCAAGGACGCCGGGGACGACCCCGACGTCACCCACGGCGCGCTGATCCGCTCGACCGTACGGGCCGGTGAACCCGGTGTCGGGGTGGTGTTCCGGGCGGGGCCCGGGGTCGGGACGGTCACCAAGGCGGGCCTGCCGCTGCCGGTCGGCGAACCCGCGATCAACCCGGTGCCCCGGCAGATGATCCGGGACGCGGTGGCCGAGGTGGCGGCGGCGCACGGCGGCAGCGGGGACGTGGTGGTCGAGGTCTCCGTCGACCACGGGGAGGAGATCGCCCGCTCGACCTGGAACCCGCGTCTGGGCATCCTCGGCGGACTCTCCATCCTCGGCACCACCGGGATCGTCGTCCCCTACTCCTGCTCGGCCTGGATCGACTCGATCCGCCGAGGTGTGGACGTGGCCCGGGCGGCGGGGCGCACCCACGTGGCGGGCTGCACCGGTTCGACCTCGGAGAAGGTCGCCGTCGCGGTGCACGGACTGCCCGAGGACGCGCTGCTCGACATGGGCGACTTCGCCGGCGCCGTCCTGAAGTACCTCAAGCGCCACCCGGTGCCCCGACTGACCATCGCGGGCGGCTTCGCCAAGCTGTCCAAGCTCGCCTACGGCCACCTCGACCTGCACTCCGCGCGCTCCCAGGTGGACAAGGGCTATCTGGCCGAACTGGCCCGCCGCGGTGGGGCGGACGAGGAGCTGGCCCGGACGGTGGCAGGTGCCAACACCGGGCTGGAGGCGGTGCAGTTGTGCCGTGCGGCCGGGGTGCCGCTCGGGGACCTGGTCGCCGAGGCGGCCCGAGCGACCGCGCTGGACGTGCTGCTGGGCTCGCCGGTCACGGTGGACGTCATCTGCATCGACCGCGCGGGCACCGTCGTCGGTCGCGCGGAACCGCTCGGGCCCTGAGGGGCGTCGAGTTGAGTGCCTCGCTCGTGCAGCAGAAGCTCAGCAGTATCGCGCGGTGATGTGAAGATCTGGCACTCATACGGGATGAGAAACGGACAAAAGTGGCGCAGTGTACGCCCTTGATTCTGTCGCAATCTCAACCATGAGATATGGTCTGGCGGGTGACAGGCGACTACCTCAACCGTATCGGCACCCTCATCCGTACCGCGCGCCAGCACCGTGGCTGGTCCCAGGCGCAGCTCGGAGAGGCACTCGGCACCAGCCAGAGCGCGGTCAACCGCATCGAACAGGGCAAGCAGAACGTCAGCCTTGAGATGATCGCCCGCATCGGCGATGCCCTCGACAGCGAGATCGTCTCCCTCGGCTACTCCGGCCCGATGCACCTGCGCGTCACCGGCGGCACCCGACTCTCCGGCGCGATCGACGTCCGCAGCAGCAAGAACGCCTGCGTGGCGATCCTCTGCGCCTCGCTGCTCACCACCGGCCGCACCACGATCCGCAGCGTCGCCCGGATCGAGGAGGTCTACCGCATCCTCGAAGTGCTCACCAGCATCGGCGTCAAGAGCCGCTGGATCAACGACGGCCGTGACCTCGAACTCACCCCGCCGGCCGAGCTCGACCTCGCCGCGATGGACGTCGAGGCCGCCCGCCGTACCCGCAGCGTGCTGATGTTCCTCGGCCCGCTGATGCACCGCGCCGAGCGCTTCGCCATCCCGTACGCGGGCGGCTGCGACCTCGGCACCCGCACCGTCCAGCCGCACCTGACCGCGCTGCGCCGCTTCGGCCTGGAGGTCGCCACCACCGGCGGCGCCTACCACGCCTCGGTCGAGCCCGGCGCCCCGCTGGACCGCCCGATCGTGCTGACCGAGCGCGGGGACACCGTCACCGAGAACGCCCTGCTGGCCGCCGCGCGGCACGACGGCGTCAGCGTCATCCGCAACGCTTCGCCCAACTACATGGTCCAGGACCTCTGCTTCTTCCTGGAGGAGCTGGGCGTCAAGATCGAGGGCATCGGCACCACCACCCTCACCGTCCACGGCGTCCCGGAGATCACCTGCGACGTCGACTACACCCCGGCCGAGGACCCGGTGGAGGCGATGAGCCTGCTCGCCGCCGCCGTGGTCACCTCCTCCGAGCTGACGATCCGTCGGGTGCCGATCGAGTTCCTGGAGATCGAGCTCGCGGTGCTGGAGGGCATGGGCCTCGACTATGACCGGACCCCGGAGTACCGGGCCCACAACGGCCACACCCGCCTGGTCGACCTCACCGTGCGCCCGTCCAAGCTGACCGCGCCGATCGACACCATCCACCCGATGCCGTTCCCCGGCATCAACATCGACAACGTGCCGTTCTTCGCCGCCATAGCCGCGGCCGCGCACGGCACCACGATGATCCACGACTGGGTCTACGACAACCGCGCGATCTACCTCACCGAGCTGACCCGGCTCGGCGCGGACGTCAAGCTGCTCGACCCGCACCGCGTGCTGGTCCAGGGCCCGA
Organism: Kitasatospora sp. NPDC004669; assembly: GCF_040609455.1. Taxonomy (NCBI): domain Bacteria; kingdom Bacillati; phylum Actinomycetota; class Actinomycetes; order Kitasatosporales; family Streptomycetaceae; genus Kitasatospora; species Kitasatospora sp. NPDC004669. The sequence goes on along the minus strand of NZ_JBEXKB010000009.1, from coordinate 60,827 downwards.
CCCGCTGGCGCGCCGCCGAGATGATGTGCCCGCCCGCGCTGCGCCCGGCCGTGGTCATCCTGCTCGCCATGCTCGCCGCCCAGGGCACCTCCGTCCTGCGCAACGTCTACGTCATCAACCGCGGTTACGAGGACCTGGCCGAGCGCCTCAACTCGATCGGCGCGCAGATCGAGACCTTCCGCGACATCTGACAGTCCTGACGATCTGTCATCGAGCTGACCGGTCTCACCCGTTGAGGCCGGTCAGCAGCACGGCGACGTCCAACCCGGTGTTCAGGTAGTCCACGAACACCGGGTTGTTCAGCGCCCAGGGCGAACGCCGCTCCCGGATCAGCCGGATCGCCTCGCCGCTCTCGTGTCCGAGGTCGACCAGCGTCTGCGCGACCACCAGACCCGAGCGGTTGTACCCGGAGTGGCAGCGCACCAGCGTCCGACGGCCCCGGCGGACGGCGGCCGCGGTGAGCTCGGCGGCCTCCTGGACGGCGAGCAGCTGGCCGGGGGAGAGCGGGTCGTCCGGCACCTCCCGGACGATGTGCTCCACCTGTCGCGCCGGGCCGTGCCCGGGGAGCGTGAACAGGCTCACCACCAGGTCGAACTCGCGCTGGACGATCGCGAGTTCCAGCTCGCCACCGGGCGGCGTGTAGTAGTGCCCACCCATCCAGAGCCCGGGGATGATCTCGTTCCAGGGTTCGGACGGCCCGGGGGTGTTGCGTTCCTTCTGGCGGGTTCGCACCCCTGCTCCCTCCTGACCCGCCCGCCCCGGTGCCGCCGCGCTACTCGCCGGTGGTGCCGTCGAGGTGCTCGCGCAGGAGGTCGGCGTGGCCGTTGTGGCGGGCGTACTCCTCGATCATGTGGGTGAGGATCCAGCGCAGCGAGAAGACCTCCTCGCCGAAACGGCCCAGGACGTCCAACGACTCGGTGGCGGCGACGAGTTCCCGGGCGTGGTCGCACTCGCGGCGCCAGGCCGCGAAGGCCTCCTCGGGGTCGGCGGTCTCGACGGCGAACTCGGCGAGGGAACCGTCGGGGTGCTTCCAGAAACCGTGCCTGGCCTCGTCGTTGAGGACGTTGCGGAACCAGCTGCGCTCCACCTCGGCGAGGTGGCGGACCAGGCCGAGCAGGGAGAGCCTGGAGGGTTCCAGCACGCGGGTGCGCAGCTGTTCGGTGGTGAGGCCGGCGCACTTCATCGCGAGGGTGTCGCGCTGGTGGTCCAGGAAGCTTGTCAGGGTGGCCCGTTCGTCGGCGGTGCGCAGGGTGGTGGTGCGCTGATCATCGGTCATCGGGTCATCGTGCCGGGCGGCTCCGCCGACCGCCCGGCCATTTCACTGGGTGGACGCCCTACGGCAGTTGCTCCAGCCAGTGCACCGCGCCCGGTACGTCCGGCGCGACCGGCACGCCGTCCGGGACCGGCGGACGCTCCACCATGACCACCGGCAGCCGGAGTTCGCGGGCGGCGGTGAGCTTGGGCGCGGTCGCGGCGCCGCCGCTGTCCTTGGTGACCAGGACGTCGATCCGGTGCTCGCGCAGCAGGGCCCGCTCGCCGTCCAGCGTGAACGGCCCGCGGTCCAGCAGGACTTCGAAGGAGGGTGGCAACGGCGGCTCGGGCGGGTCCACCGAGCGGGCGAGGAAGTGGACCCCGTCGAGGTGGGCGAAGGCGGCGATGCCCTGTCGCCCGGTGGTGAGGAAGACGTGCCGCCCCAGGCCCGGCAACAGGTCGGCGGCGGCCGCGAGCGAGGGGGTGGGGTGCCAGTGGTCCCCGGGGACGCGGGTGAAGCCGGGGCGGCGCAGCACCAGCAGAGGCACGTCGGTGGCGGCGGCCGCGAGGGCGGCGTTGTGCGAGATCCCGGCGGCGAACGGGTGGGTGGCGTCCACCACGGCGTCCACCCGTTCGCCGCGCAGCCAGGCGGCCAAGCCCTCCGGTCCGCCGAAGCCGCCGATCCGCACCTCCCCGGCGGGCAGCCGGGGTCGGGCGACCCGGCCGGCCAGCGAGCTGGTGACCTTGTGCGGGGACGGGGCGAGGGCGGCGGCCAGCGCCCGCCCCTCGGTGGTCCCGCCGAGGATCAGGATGTGCCGCGTCATGCGCCGCAGGGCTCGTGCGGGCGCTCGCGGTCCGCCGAGTAGAGGTGGCTGTCGCGGAACTGCTCGGCGGCGAGCGTCCGGCCGACGATGATGACGGCGGTGCGGACCACGCCCGCGGCCTTGACCTGCTCGGCGATGTCGGCGAGCGTGCCGCGCAGCACCAGCTCGTCGGGGCGGCTGGCCATCGCGACCACGGCGGTCGGGCAGTCGGTGCCGTAGTGCGGGAGCAGCTGCTCGACCACGTCGTCCACGTACCCGGCGGCCAGGTGCAGCACCAGCAGGGCGCCGCTGCGGCCCAGGGTGGCGAGGTCCTCGCCCTCGGGCATGGGGGTGGCGCGCTTGGCGATCCTGGTGAGGATCACGGTCTGGCCGACGGTCGGCACCGTCAACTCCCGCTTCAGCGCGGCCGCGGCGGCGGCGAACGCGGGCACACCGGGGACCACCTCGTACGGGACGCCGGCCGCGTCCAGGCGGCGCATCTGCTCGGCGACGGCCGAGAAGACGGACGGGTCGCCGGAGTGCAGCCGGGCCACGTCCTGGCCCGCCTGGTGGGCGGCGAGCAGCTCGGCGGTGATCTGGTCCAGGTTGAGCTGGGCGGTGTCGATCAGACGGGCACCGGACGGGCACTCGTCCAGCAGCTCGCGCGGGACCAGGCTGCCGGCGTAGAGGCAGACCTCGGCGCGGGCCAGGACGCGCTGGCCGCGCAGGGTGATCAGGTCGGCGGCGCCCGGGCCGGCTCCGATGAAGTAGACGGTCACGAGGCGTCCTCCTGGGGGGTGTTGGGCTTGACGGCGGACCACTGGGTGACCGGCATGGCCTGCCGCCACCCGGTGAAGCCGCCCACCGGGACGGCGTGGGCGACGGCCAGTTTGACGAGCTCCCCGCCGTGGCGCCGGTACCACTCGGTGAGCAGCGCCTCGGACTCCAGCGTCACGGTGTTGGCGACCAGCCGGCCGCCGGGTCGCAGCTCGGCCCAGCAACTGTCCAGCAGGCCGGGCGCGGTGAGGCCGCCGCCGATGAACACCGCGTCAGGGCTGGGGAGTTCGGCGAGCGCGGCGGGGGCGGGGCCGGTCGCGACCCGAAGCCGGGGCACGCCGAGCCGGCGTGCGTTGCGGGCGATGCGCTCGGCCCGGACCGGATCGCGTTCGATGCTGACGGCCTGGCAGTCGCGGTGGGCGCGCAGCCACTCGATGGCGATCGAGCCGGAGCCGCCGCCGACGTCCCAGAGCAGTTCGCCGGGGGAGGGGGCGAGCGTGGCGAGGGTGGCGGCGCGCACGTGCCGCTTGGTGAGCTGGCCGTCGCTCTCGTACGAGGCGTCGGGCAGGCCGGGGACGAGGGAGCTGCGGGGGCCGTCGCCGAGTTCGACGGCGATGACGTTCAGCGGATCGCCGGCCGGGTGCGGCCAGCCGTCGGCGGGGCCGTCGAGCAGGCGTTCGGCAGGGGAGCCGAGCTGTTCGAGGACACACAGGCGGGCGGCACCGTACCCGTGCCCGGTGAGCAGCGCGGCGACGGCGGCCGGGGTGGCGGCGTCGGCGCTGAGCACCAGCAGTCGGCGGCCGGGGTGGAGGGCGAGCGCGAGGGTGTCCAGCGGGCGGCCGACCAAGCTGATCACCTCGGTGGCCTCCAGCGGCCAGCCGAGCCGGGCGCAGGCGAAGGAGACCGAGGAGGGGTGCGGCAGTACGCGCAGCCGCTCGGCGCCGACGGTCTCGGCGAGAGTGCGGCCGATGCCGTAGAACATCGGGTCGCCGCTGGCCAGGACGGCGACGCGGCGGTCGGCGTGGGCGGCGAGCAGCCCGGGGGCGGCCGGGCGCAGCGGGGACGGCCAGGGCACGCGCTCGGCGGCGACCTGGTCATGGGGGAGCAGGTCCAGCTGCCGGGGGCCGCCGATGACCACCTCGGCGGACTGCAGTGCGGCCCGGGAGGTCGCGGCCAGGCCGGGCCAGCCGTCGGCCCCGATCCCGACGACGGTGATCGGAGGGGGCAGCTCGGGCACCGGGTGGCTCCTCGTCGTTCGGCGGGCCAATGCGTTGTGGATCTACCAGCCGGGGCAGCCTACCTGGCCGTTTGCGGCCGGTCTCCGGGGAGGTGACGGGCGACGGGCGGCGGCGGACAGAATTCAGCGGACAGATTTCAGACTTTGAACGCTGAAAGCCGTCAGCTGAACGTTGTCACCCGTCACCCGTCACCCGTCACCCGTCACCCGTCACCCGTCACCCGCTGCTCGCGGGCCGACACCCGCCGCCCCTCACCGGTCCGCCCAGTCTCCTGAGGCGATCAGCGCCGGTCGCGTCCGCAGCCGCGCCTCGGCGGCCGGCCCGGCGAGGTAAACCCAGGCCTCCCGCTGCTCCCCCGTCGCCGTCCGCACCGCCAACCGCCGCCGTACGTACAGCCCCGTCCCGTCCGCCCGGCACTCCTCCAACTCGTCCAGCGTCGCGAGCGCCCCGACGTACGCGCCCGGCCGTACGGTGATCAGCTCGCCCACGATCCGGCGTCCGGGCGTCGGATCGGGCACCGCGTACGGGAACCCCGGGCCCGCGTGCAGCGCGGCGCCCTCGAGTACTGCCGGACGGATCTCGGCACAGCGCCCGGCCAGGTGGACGGCATGGTTGCGGCCGCCGCTGCGCAGCGTGCCGTACACGAAGAACGGCAGGGCCTCCTCGACCGGCAGGGCCTCCTCGGGCGCGGACACGGGTTCGACCTCCTCGGTGCGGGAGCGCCCACGGTACGTCCTGCTGCCCGATCCGTGATACCCACTGGCGCAGAGGGTGCCCGATGCGCTGTCATGTCGGATGTTCGGCCAGCGGCGTCCAAGGGGGACACACATGACATCGCCCGCCTCCTCCCAACCGGCAACGACCCCCGGCACCCCCGCCGCCCCCGTAGCCCCCGTAAACCCCCTAATCTCCGCCACCCCCGCCGAGCCGACCGCTCCCGACACCCCGTCCCCCGACTCCGGCACCGCCACCCGCCTCGGCGGTGCCGTCTGGCTGGCCCTCGGCGTGGTCTACGTCGTCTGGGGCTCGACCTACCTGGCGATCCGGATCGCGGTGGAGACGATGCCCTCCTTCCTCTCCGCCGCCGCCCGCTTCCTCACTGCCGGCTTGCTGCTGGTCGGCTACCTGCTGGTCCGCCAGGGCCCGGCCGGCCTGCGGGTGAGCGGGCGCCAGCTGGCCTCCGCCGCCCTGGTCGGCGTACTGCTGCTGACCGGCGGCAACGGCCTGGTGGTACTGGGCGAGACCTCCGTCCCCTCCGGCCTGGCCGCCCTGCTGGTGGCCGCCGTCCCGCTGTGGATGGTCGTGCTGACGGCCTTCGGCGGTGAGCGCCCGAAGCCCGCCGAGATCGCCGGGGTGCTGTTCGGCCTGGTCGGCCTCGGCGTGCTGTCCGCTCCCGCGATCGGCGGGTCGGTCAAGCCGCTCGGCGTGATCCTGATCATCTGCGCCACGCTGACCTGGGCGGCCGGCTCCTTCGTGAGCAAGCGGATCCCGATGCCGGGCAATGTGCTCGCCGCGAGCGCGTACCAGATGCTGGCCGGCGGCTTCTGCAATCTGCTGATCGGACTGGCGCGCGGTGAGCAGCACGGGTTCGACCTCTCGGCCGTCTCCGGCCGGTCCTGGCTGGCCCTCGCCTACCTGGTGCTGTTCGGCTCGTTGCTCGGCTTCACCGCGTACGCCTGGCTGCTGCGCTCGGCGCCACTGACCCTGGTCGCCACCTACGCGTACGTGAACCCGGTGGTCGCGGTGCTGCTGGGCTGGCTGATCCTGGCCGAGCCGATGACCGGCCCGACCCTGGCGGGAGGGGCGATCGTGGTGGCCGGCGTGTGCCTGGTGGTGAGCGTCAGCCGGCGTCCTGGGCGCTCAGGGCGTCCGGCGCGTCCGCGTCCGTCGAAGGCGACGTCCGCGCGTAGGTGAGGATCACGTTCCCGCGCTCGAAGATCCGGTTGTCGGTGAGCGTGAAGGCGCGCGGCTCGAAGCCGGCGCGGAACAGCGGGATGCCCGACCCGACCACCACCGGGTACTGCTTGATGATCAGCTCGTCGATCTCGGGCAGCAGCTGACCGGCCAGGTCGGCGCCCCCGCAGAGCCAGATGCCGAGCCCGTCCTCCTGCTTGAGCCGGCGGACGACGCTCAGCGGGTCCTCGGCGGTGACCTCCACCGCCGGGTCGGGGCTCGACTCCAGCGTGCGGGAGAAGACGATCTGCCGCAGGTGGGCGTACGGGCTGGTGAGGCCGACGGCCAGCCCGGCGTCGTAGCTGCCGCGCCCCTGGAGCACGGTGTCGAACCGCTTGTTGGGCGCATCCGCGATGCCGACCGCCGTGCGGCCGGGGGTGGCGATGGTCTCCGGGTACTCGCCGAAGAGCGTCGGGGCGTAGTCCTCGGTGACGAACGGGGCGTAGAAGTCGTAGCCGCCGTCCGGGGCGGCGATGAAGCCGTCGATGGTGGCGCCGATGAAGTAGCTGAGCTTGCGCATACATGTCCTTGGGATCGAGGAACGGGATCGGGAGGCGGCGCGGGCCGGTTCGGTCCGCTTCGCCTCCCACTCCAGTTATAGTACTTCGACCGTAGTGGTTGCCAGGGGTTTCCCGAGTCTCGGCCCGAATCGCCCGAGCACGAGCCCGACCCCTGAGCCCCTGAAGGCGCGCAAAAGCACAGGAGAGAGAGAATCGGCCCATGGTCCAGAACCCCGCCCGCCGCACCGCCCTCGCCGACGCCGCCATCGAGGTCCTCGCCCGCGAGGGCGCCCGCGGCCTCACTTTCCGCGCGGTCGACGTCCAGGCCGGCGTCCCCAACGGCACGGCCTCCAACTACTTCGCCAACCGGGACCACCTGCTCCATCAGACCGCCCGGCACATTCACCAGCGGCTCACCCCCGACCCGGTGATCCTGGCCGAGCTGCTGCGCGCCCCCCGCGACCGCGCGCTGGTCGCGGCCCTGATGCACGACCTCTTCCGTCGCATCGCCGCCGACCGGGCCGGCTACCTCGCGATGCTCGAACTGCGCCTGGAAGCCACCCGCCGCCCCGAACTGCGGGCCCAGCTCACCGGCACCATCAGGGACCAACTGGAGGCCAACATCGCCTACCACTTGGACGAGGGCTTGCCCGGCGGCCGAGAGACCGTCCTGGCCCTCTACCTCGCCATGACCGGCCTGATCCTCGAACACCTCACCCTTCCCGAGGTGTTGGGCGCCGACGATCTGCCCGCGCTGATCGACACCATCGTCGAGCGGATCGTCCCGGCCGCCTGACCGGCCGCCTGGCCGTTTGCCCGACCGCCCGTCCGCCCGGGACGCCCCGCCCCCGGCGCAGCCCCGCTGGGCGGGTATGGCCCCGTCGGCCCGACCGGTCGTCGCGGTGTCGTACGCGACGGCGACCACGCTGCCGTAACGCGCCGCCCAGGCCACCGGATCGGGGTCGTCGGGCCCGATCCCGACCCGTTCGACGCCACGCGGCAACATCCGGAGGTCGGTGCCGGGGCTCTGCTTCCAGTCCGCGTTCCGACCGGCCGGCACCGGCCGGCACCGGCCGGCCGTCCTGTCGTCATCGGATGCGGGCGCACAAGCGGCGCACTATGACCACGAACCGGATGTATCGCCCGCGTGGCGGACCCGTCGTCCCGAATGTCGCGTCCGCTACCCGCCAACCCCCGCGAAGTGAACGGCCGCCAGCCGTGCGGAAGTTACGATCATCCCGATCATCGCGCACGAAGCAACCGTACGAACCGGGGGAGAGGCGCGCCGTGTTGGAGACCAAGCAGGATGGAACCACCCGCACCGCCGACGCCCCACCGCCGCCGGTATGGCGTCAACGCCCGTTCCAGGCCCTCTGGTCGGCCCATACGATCAGCCAGTTCGGCAGTCAGATCACCCTCTTCCTGATCCCCGTCCTCGCCCTCACCATGCTCTCCGCGACCCCCGGCCAACTCGGCCTGGTCTCCGCCGCCGAGACCCTCCCGTTCCTGCTGGTCGGGCTGCCTGCCGGGGCCCTGCTCGACCGGTGGGACCGCCGCCGGGTGATGGTCGTCGCGGACCTCGGCCGCGCCGTGGCGATCTGCGCCCTCCCACTCGGATACGCCCTCGAAGCGTTGAGTGTGCCGCTGCTGTGCGCAGTCGCCTTCGTCACCGGCGTGTTCACCGTCTTCTTCGATATCGCCGACCAGGCCCTGCTGCCGAGCGTGGTCTCCCGCGGCCGGACGGCGGACGGCAACAGTCGCCTGGAGTTCTCCCGCTCGGCCGCCGAGCTCGCCGGCCCCAGCCTCGGCGGCCTGCTGCTCCAGGTGCTCGCCGCCCCGCTGATCCTGCTCGGCGACGCGGTCAGCTACCTGCTCTCGGCGCTGCTGCTGCGCTCGGTCCGTCCGGTCCGCGTCCGGCACGACCACGCCGAACCCCAGGCAGCCCCCGAGGCCCAGGCGGCCTCAGAGGCCCGGATGCGCGCCCGGATCGCCGAAGGCCTGCGGTTCGTCCTCACCCACCGCACCCTGCGCCCGCTCGCCGTCGCCACCGCGATCGGCAACCTGGCCAGCCTCGGCGGAGCGCTCAGCGCCCTGCTGACCGCGTACGCCGTCCACGACCTGCGCCTGTCACCCGGCGCGCTCGGCCTGGCGCTCACCCTCGGCAATGCCGGGGCCCTGCTCGGAGCCGTCGCCACCGGCCGGCTGATCCGCCGCTTCGGTCTCGGACGGGTCCTGATCGCCGCGAAGTCCCTCCCCGGCCTCGCCGTCCTGATCCTCGCCACCGCCGCGCCCGGACGCGCGTCGGCCACGGTGGCGGTCGCGACCGGTCTGATGGCCTACGGCGTCACCGTCTACAACATCGGCCAGGTGAGCCTGCGCCAGGCCGTCACCCCGACCGACCTGCAGGCCCGGATGAACGCCTCGATCCGGTTCGTGATCTGGGGCACCCTGCCGCTCGGCGCACTGGCCGGCGGTCTGCTCGGCTCGTGGCTCGGGCTGCGCCCGGCGCTCTGGCTGGTCGGCGCGGTCGGCCTGCTCTCCTGCCTGCCGCTGCTGCTGGCGCGCGAGGTCCGGGCGCTGCGCGGGATGCCGACCGGGCCGGTCGACTGACCGGACGGGCCGGTCACCGGACGGGTGGGCCCGGTCGGCACCTGCGGGTCAGAACGCGTACGGCGGCTTCCCGGTCCACCAGTTCCCCGGGGCCTCCGGGTCGCGGCTGGTCCAGAACTCGATGATCGCGCTGATGAACTCGGCCGCCGACAGCGTCCCGTCCCCGTCGAGGTCGAGGTGGCGGAAAGCCTCGTCGGCGTCGTCCCGGCAGAGCCCGGCGAAGTGGCCGCGCTGGAACACGAAGAACTCGCCGGCGTCCACCGTCCCGCTGCGGTCCGCGTCCGCGACGGCGAGGAAGGCCTCGGCGAGCGCACCGAGGATCTCCCGGGCGGCCTCCGGGTCGTCGGCGAGCGAGCCGGTGGAGGCGACGAACTGCTCCCGTGTGATCGCCTCCGTCCCGGCGGGCTTTCCGGCGAGGTGCAGGTCATGCCAGATCGTCAGATAGGCGCGGACGATGACGGCCTCCGCCTCCGAGCCTTCCTGGTGGCCGAGCGAGCGGGCCACCGAGTGGCCCATCAGGACGTGATCCCGCTCGGTGAGCAGCCCGTCCCCGTCGGCATCGAGGTGGTCGAAGCCGTGATTGATCTTCGCGATGAGCAGGTCGTCCGACAATGTGCCCCCTTCGGTGGCGATTTCCGCAGCTCCAGGGCCGCGCAAGCGATGTCACGTCGCCAGCACGCTAATGCCTTGAGCCGCGCTCGCGCAGCCGAACCTCGCGCAGCCGAACCCCGCGCGGCCGGACGAAGGGCGAACGGCGGCGCCCCGCCGCCCCGGTTCAGTCGTCCTGGTGGTCGGCCCAGATGTACGCCTCCGGCAGCAGGTCCGATACCGGCAGGGCGCGCAGCTGCCCGTCCCGCTCGACGATGACCTCCGCCTTGGGGAAGTAGTCCAGCAGCACCTGGCGGCAACGCCCGCACGGCGGCACAACCCCGCGCCCCTGGTCGGCGACCGCCACCACCGTGGTGAGGTCGTACGCCCCCTGCCCGGCCGCCGCCCCGATGAGCACCAGCTCCGCGCACGGGCCGCCGGTGAAGTGGTAGACGTTCACAGCCGTGACGATCCGCCCGTCGACATTGCGCCCGGCCGCCGCGACGGTGTGGTTGTCGCCCCTCGAGTACCGCTCGGCCACCTTCCGGGCCGCTGCGACGAGCTCCTGGTCGACACCCGTGTGATCGATGTCGGACATAATCGCCAGTCCTCCCTGATCGAACCTGACACGCTTCGATCATGGCCGCCCCGCCCCTGATCGTGCCAACCCTTTGTGTGGGCCCGTTCCGGCTGCGGCCCTGGCACCTCACCGACCTGGCCGCCGTCCGGGAGGACTCCGCCGACCCGTACATCCCGCTGGTCACCACCGTCCCGGTCGGTCCGGCCGGCACCGGCGGCTCCGCCGAGCGCTCCCGCCGCTGCGCCGCCCGCGGTGTTGATACGATCCCGGTGGACCGCGACTGGCGCGTAGGGATGGAATCGACCATCGGGAAGCGGTCCCGTGAATCCTCACGTCGACGTGAATCCTCACGTCGAGTTGCCGAGCGCCTGGGCCGCCCGCATCCCCGCCAGGAGACCGCCATGGCCCAGCCCGAGCAGACGCCCCACACCACCGCCGTCCCCGCGGCTGACACCGCCTTCCGCAGCGCCCTCGACGTCGTGGCCGGCGTCGAACCGCGGATCGCCGCCGCCATCGGCCAGGAGCTGGAGGACCAGCGCGCCTCGCTCAAGCTGATCGCCAGCGAGAACTACGCTTCCCCGGCCGTCCTGCTCGCCATGGGCAACTGGCTCAGCGACAAGTACGCCGAGGGCACCGTCGGCCGCCGCTTCTACGCCGGCTGCCGCAACGTCGACACCGTCGAGGCCATCGCCGCGGAGCACGCCCGCGAGTTGTTCGGCGCCGAGCACGCCTACGTCCAGCCGCACTCCGGCGTCGACGCCAACCTCACCGCCTTCTGGGCCGTCCTCTCCCAGCGGGTCGAGAGCCCGGCCCTGGAGCGGGCCGAGGTGCGCAACGTCAACGACCTCACCGAGCAGGACTGGGCCCGGCTGCGCCAGGAGCTCGGCAACCAGCGCATGCTGGGCATGTCCCTGGACACCGGCGGCCACCTCACCCACGGCTTCCGGCCCAACATCTCGGGCAAGATGTTCGAGCAGCGCAGCTACGGCACCGACCCGGTTACCGGCCTGATCGACTACGACGCGCTGCGCGAGACCGCCCGCGAGTTCCGTCCGCTGATCCTGGTGGCCGGCTACTCGGCCTACCCGAGGCTGGTGAACTTCGCCAAGATGCGTGAGATCGCGGACGAGGTCGGTGCGACCCTGATGGTCGACATGGCGCACTTCGCCGGCCTGGTCGCGGGCAAGGTGCTCACCGGCGACCACGACCCGGTGCCGCACGCCCACATCGTCACCACCACCACCCACAAGTCCCTGCGCGGCCCGCGCGGCGGCATGGTGCTGAGCAACGCCGAGCTGGCCGAACACGTCGACCGCGGCTGCCCGTTGGTGCTCGGAGGCCCGCTCTCGCACGTGATGGCCGCCAAGGCCGTCGCCCTCGCCGAGGCCCGCCGCCCCGAGTTCCGGGCCTACGCCCGCGCCGTGGTCGACAACGCCCAGGCGCTCGCCGAGGGCCTGCTGCGTCGCGGCGGCAAGCTGGTCACCGGCGGCACCGACAACCACCTGGTGCTCGCCGACGTCTCCGGCTACGGCCTGACGGGCCGCCAGGCCGAGGCGGCGCTGCTCGACTCGGGCATCGTCACCAACCGCAACTCCGTCCCGCTGGACCCGAACGGTGCCTGGTACACCTCCGGCGTGCGCCTGGGCACCCCGGCCCTGACCACCCGTGGCCTGGGCACCGCCGAGATGGACGAGATCGCCGCCCTGATCGACACCGTGCTGCGCGCCACCACCCCCACCACCGCTGCCAACGGCAACCCGTCCAAGGCGAACTACGCCCTCGACGAGGCCCTGCGCGACGGCATCGCCAAGCGCGCCGCCGACCTGCTCGCGCCCTTCCCGCTCTACCCGGGCGTCGACCTGGTCTGATCCCAACCCGGGGCTGCCGACGACGAGTTCGGCAGCCCCGGTCCAACTCGGCTAGTACTGCAGCGACTTGTACTGCAGGAACTCCTCCAGCCCGTGCCGGCCGAGCTCGCGGCCGAGGCCGGAGCTCTTGTAGCCGCCGAACGGGGCCAGCGGGTTGAAGCGGCCGCCGTTCAGGTCGACCTGGCCGGTGTCCAGGCGGCGGGCGAAGGCGGCGGCGGTGTCGATGTCCGCGGCCCAGACGCCGCCGGCCAGGCCGTAGACCGTGCCGTTGGCGATCTCGGCGGCGTGGTCCTCGTCCCGGTAGGGGAGGATCGACAGCACCGGGCCGAAGATCTCCTCCTGGGCCACCGTCATCTCCGGGGTGACGTCGGCGAGCACGGTCGGGCGGACGTAGAAGCCGGCCGGCAGCTCGGGCAGCGGCTCCGGACCGCCGACCACCACCCGGGCGCCCTCGGCGAGCGCGCTGTCCAGGTAGCCGCGGACCCGGTCCAGCTGCTTGGCGTTGACCAGCGGGCCGATCCGGGTCTGCGGGTCGGTCGGGTCGCCCGGAACGTACTTCTCGGCGGCCTTGGCCGCGATCGCGACCGCCTCCTCGTACTGGTCCCGGTGCACCAGCAGCCGGGTCCAGGCGCTGCAGGTCTGGCCCGAGTTGGCGAAGACGTTGGCGACGTTGACGTTGACCGCGCGGGCCAGGTCGGCGCCCGGCAGCACCACGTTGGCGGACTTGCCGCCCAGCTCCAGGGCCACCCGCTTCAGTCCGCGTCCGGCCGTCTCGGCGACCTGCCGGCCGACCGCGGTGGAGCCGGTGAACGACACCACGTCCACCTCCGGGTGGGCCGCGAGCGCCGCGCCCGCCACCGCGCCGGTACCGGTCACCAGGTTGAACACCCCGGCCGGGAAGCCGGCTTCGTGCACCAGCCGGGCGAACAACCGGGCCACCAGCGGGGTGTCCTCGGCCGGCTTGAGGACCACCGGGCAGCCGGCCGCCAGCGCCGGGAGGACCTTGGCGACGATCTGGTGCAGCGGGTAGTTCCACGGGGTGATCGCCGCGACCACCCCGGCCGGCTCGGCGAGCACCACCGAGTTGCCGATCCGCTCCTCGAAGGGGTGCTCGGCGAGCAGGGTCAGGTAGGAGGTCGCCACCGCCAGCGGCAGCCCGGCGTGCACGGCCCCGGCGAAGCCGACCGGGGCACCCAGCTCGGCGACCACGGTCGAGGTGATCTCCCTCTGGGCGGCGGCGAGCCCGTCCCGCAGGCGGGTCAGCAGCGCGGTCCGCTCCTCGCGGGTGGTGGCACCCCAGCCCCGGGCCGCCCGGCGGGCCGCCGCCACCGCGGCGTCGACGTCGGCCGCCCCGCCCGCCGGTACGGTGGCGAGCACCTGCTCGGTCGCCGGGTTCAGCACGGTGATCGACCCGGAGTCCCCGGAGGGCCGCCAGGCGCCGTCGATGTACTGGTCGCCATACTCCGCGTACTCCTGCACAGCTCGTCCTCTCGGGTGGTCAGCCGCTTCAACCAACAGTGCTGGTCGAGGGTCAGTCAAGGCGGCCGGGCGGCCGCGCGCAAGAGCCGATCCGGCCGGGGGCCGGACGGTTACCTCGGGGCGAACCGCGCGGTGTACTCGTCGAACGGTTCGATCCCGACCTCCGCACGGCGCTCGTCCAGCCGATCCGGGTCCTCGCACGGCCACGGCACCGGGCGGCCGTCCGTCACCGCGCCGATCTGAGTGCCGTAGCGCTGCGCGCGCCCCTCGTTGACGGCCAGCCGGTCCTGCAGGAACGCCAGGTCCCTGGCACTCGCCGCGCCGCTCGCCACGGCCTCCGCCATCAGCGCCACCGCCCTGCGCTGGACGTCCAGTTGACGGTCCGCATGCTGCGCGACCAGCCAGGCCGCCCGGGCCGCGTCGGCGCCGACGGTCCGCTCGGTCGGCCAGCCGTGCTCGGCCGTGATCTCCGCCAGTCGGTCCCCGTGCTGGGTGGTGAGCCGCCGCCAGGCGGCCTGTTCGGCCAGGTCGGAGCTGTTCGCCAAGCGCGCGTGGGCGCCGTCCTCGGTCATCATCGCGGCCAACTCGACTGCCAGGTGCGCATCATGAATGTCCATCCGATCCTGCCGTGCTGCCGCCATGTCGATCCGCTCCCTGCTTTCGGGCCCTCCGCTCGGGCCGCCCGTCACCACCGTAGGCGTGGGATTCGAGACGAAGATCATTCCTCGGGCCGGTGACACAGCGCAGTCGATGGGACACAATGGAGGTGCGCCAGCTGCCCGGCCGTGCTCATCTCCGGCCGCGAAACGGCAGCTTCGACAACTCGTCGACGGAAAGTCTCCTCACCGCCCGTAAAGCCGCTGTAGATTGCAGCGAACTCCGTGGTGGGGCCTACTGTCGGTGGAGGGTCGACTCGCGTACGGCCGGTGGTCCGGTGCGTGTCCGTAGCCGAGAGGGCCGCCACCGCGCCGAGACGTGGCTCAGTTTCCGCAGGTCATTCGTACCGCTAAGGAGCATCCCGTGACCGACGCAGCATTGAGGGGCGGATCCCAGAAGCCCATCGAGCCGGCCGGGCTGGACGACGTTCCGGGGTGGTTCTGGGACCACGACCGGCACTCCTTCGACTGGTTCCTGGGCCGACAGGAGAAGAAGGGCGTCACCGGCGACCTGCTGGAGATGGGCGCCTACCTGGGCCGAAGCGCCATCGTGATAGGCGAGCACCTCCAGCCGGGTGAGGCGTTCACTGTCTGTGACCTCTTCGACTCGGACGCGCCCGACGAGGAGAACTCCGAGGAGATGGCCGTCTCCTACCGGAAGACGCTGACCCGCTCGGCCTTCGAGGCCAACTACCTGTCCTTCCACGACGAGCTGCCGGAGATCATCCAGGCCCCGACCTCCGTCCTCGCGGGCGGACGGATCCCGGCCGGGGCGTTCCGGTTCATCCACATCGACGCCTCGCACCTGTACGAGCACGTGGTGGGCGACCTCCAGGTGGCCCGGGTCGCGCTGCAACAGCAGGGTGTTGTGGTGCTGGACGACTACCGCTCCCAACACACCCCCGGCGTCGCCGCCGCGACCTGGGAGGCGGTGTTCAACCACGGCCTCAAGCCGATCATGCTCACCGAGTGCAAGTTCTACGGCACCTGGGGGGACCCGGAGCCCTTCCAGCGCGAGCTGCTCGACCGGGTGGACCTCGCGGTCGGCTGTCAGCTGAGCACCGAGACCCTCAACGGGCAGCAGGTGCTGCGGATGACCGGCAGCTCCGAGGGCATTCGGCCGTTCCGCGGCTCCCGCCACCAGGAGCGGCTGTCCGCCGTGGCCGCCGAGCGGTCGGCGCAGGAGGCCAGCCAGGCGATCCGGGCCGCTCAGGACGAGGCGGCCCTGGAGCTCGCCGCCCGCCGCGCCCGCGCCGCGGAGGCGCGCCGCCCGGCCAACGTCGCCAAGCGCGCCGCCCGTGACCTGCTCCCGCCGGTGGTCACCTCCGCCATCCGCCGCGCTCGTCGGGGCTGACGGCGAACAGCTGACAGCTAACAGATTTCAGCTGACAGATTTCAGAGTCTGTCATCTGAACTCTGCTAGCTGAACCCTGTCAGCCGAGCCCCGCCGGCCGAGCGCACCCCACCCCCACACAAACCCCGAAGGGCCGGTCGGATCACCCGACCGGCCCTTCGATGCGGTTACGCGCTCAGACCCGCGAAGGCTCTGCTGCCCCGGCCGCCCCGGCAGCCACCGCGTCGGACGGCGCCGCGGCCTCCTCGGCCGCCAGCTCCCGGCGCACCTCCTCCAGCGAGGGGTTGTTCCAGGCACTGGCGACGCCCCAGTAGTAGAAGGCCAGAGCGATCGCGGCCACGATCAGCAGGTCCCAGCCCTCGGGCAGGTAGCCCTGCCCGCCGAAGTCGGTGCTGCCGGCCCAGGAGGTCCCGGCCATCACGAACAGGTAGGCGACCATCCAGGCGCCCGCCTGCAGGTGCGGCTTCAGCTCGACGAACGGCTTGCGCAGCTCGTACCAGGCCCAGATCGGCAGACCGGCGGCCATCAGCAGGATGACCTTGCCGGTGAGCGGCCAGCGGGCCCAGTACAGGACCAGCGAGCCGAAGACCATCGCGACCGGCGCGATCACCGGCATGGCCTTGAGCTTCACCGGACGCTTCAGGTCCGGGGCGAGGCGGCGCAGCGCCATCACGGCGACCGGCCCGGTGATGTACGAGATCACGGTGGCCACCGAGACGATCTCGGCCAGCGAGCCCCAGCCGCGGAAGACCGCGAGGAACAGGAAGGCGACCACGAGGTTCAGCAGCAGCGCCGGACGCGGGATGCCGGTCTTGGCGTCGACCTTGCCGAAGAGCTTCGGCAGGTGGCCGTTCTCCTGCACGCCGTGGATCATGCGCGAGGTGGTGGCGGCGTAGATCATGCCGGTGCCGGACGGCGAGATGAAGGCGTCCGCGTATAGCAGGATCGCGAGCCAGTTCAGGCCCCAGGCGATCGCCAGGTCGGCCAGCGGCGAGGTGTACGCGAGGCCGCTCCAGCCCTTCGACAGGTCACCGCTCGGGATGGCGCCGAGGAACGCGATCTGCAGCGCGACGTAGATCACCAGGGCGATCAGGATCGAGCCGATGACGGCCTTCGGCAGCGACTTGCCCGGGTTGCGGGCCTCACCGGCCAGGTTCAGCGGCGACTGGAAGCCGTTGAAGGCCCAGACGATGCCGGAGACCGCGACGGCGGTGAAGACCGCGCTCCACCCGTTCGGCGCGAAGCCGCCGGGGTTGGTGAAGTGGGCGCTGTCGAAGTGCGCGAAGAGCAGCGCGCCGGCGGTCAGCGTCGGCACGACGACCTTGAAGACGGTGATGGCGGTGTTGGTCTTGGCGAACAGCGTGATCGCGAACCAGTTGAGGACGAAGTACACGATCAGCAGCACACTGGCGAGCGCCACGCCGCTGAGGGTGAGCTGCTTGCCGTCGTACAGGTCCTTGGCCCAGCCGAAGTGCCAGGAGCTCATGTACTGCACGGAGGCGGTGGCCTCACCCGGGATGACCGAGACGATGGCGATCCAGTTGGCCCAGGCGGCCAGGTAGCCGGCCAGCGAGCCGTGCGAGTACTGGCCGTACCGGACCATGCCGCCGGCCTTGGGGAACATCGAGCCCAGCTCGCTGTAGGTGAGGGCGATGGTCAGCGCCACGGCGGCGCCGATCACCCAGGCCAGGATCGAGGCGGGCCCGGCGAGCTTGGCGGCCCGCTCGGCACCGAACAACCAGCCGGATCCGATGATCGACCCCAGCCCGACCGCAGTCAGGCTGATCGTGCCGAGCGATCGCCGGTAGTTCTGATGCGATGCCGTCGACGATTCAGGCTCACTCAACGTATCGGTCCTCTCGCTCGGGGTTCATCGGGTGGTGTCGGAGCTTTTACGGTTTTGAGTCGGTATTCCGGACAAACCCCAGCAGCCTATGGTTCGAAATGGGGCGAATACCTCAGGGGAAGCTCAAACCGCCCGATCGTTGCCATCTCGTGTCCGGTTTCCGGACGGGCGGACCCCATGGAGAGGCTGACGCCACACCGCGCAGGCGGTGGATCAAGGATCGGACCAGGGAAGTCGAACCGGTGGAAGTCCAACCGGCGGGGAAGTCGGACCCGCGGGGAAGTCGGACCCGCGGGGAAGTCGGACCCGCGGGGAAGTCGAACCGGGAAAAAGGAAATTCCCCGCGGGTTCCTTTCGGATCCCACGGGGAATTCGGCTGTGTCCGAGGGGGGACTTGAACCCCCACGCCCGATAAAGGGCACTAGCACCTCAAGCTAGCGCGTCTGCCATTCCGCCACCCGGACGGGGTGTGTGCTTTGGGGTTTTTTCTCGTCCCCTCGGCGACAGAGAGAACATTACCAGGGTTCTGGAGTGCTTCTCACCTGCGTTTCCTCGGCCCGATGTTCGCGCGCCCCGTCCGGACGCGCGGCCGGTGGGCACCCGAGGCCTGGCCGGACTGGGTGGGACGGCTCGCCAGGGCGCTCGAACCCCGGCCGAAGCGGTGGCGAGGGCGAAGCAAACGGTCGGTTTCAGTGCCGTGATCGATCGGCTCAGGGCGGAACCGATCCGACACGGGCAAGTTGTCGACGGTGCCACGGCCGCGCCGACCGCTCTCCTAGCCTCTGTGGACCGAGGGCGCCATGAGCGGATCGCCTGATTCCCGGGTCGCGGACGAAGGGCGGCTGGACGTGGAGCAGATCAGCGGAACGGCGGAGGCCGAACCGAGACGCGGCAACCAGGGCGGCGCGCGCACCGACGCCGGCCACCCGGACCGGCCCGACCGACCCGAGAAGCCCGAGAATCCCGAGAATCCCGAGAAGCCCGAGAATCCCGAGCAACCGGAGCAGCCCGACCAGCGGGGCCGGCCCGGCCGACCCACAAGGCCCGACCGGGGGCCGGGACGAAAACCGGGCCGGAAGGCCTCCGGCGACCCCGCCGAGGGCGTCTGGCGCTTCCGGGCGGCCGCCGAGGAGGCCTCCGTGCCGCGCACCCGGCACGCGGTCCGGGACCGCCTGCTGGCCCAGGGCATGGCCGGGGTGCGCTACCAGGAGTTGGTGGACGACCTGCTGCTGATCGTCTCCGAGCTGGTCAGCAACGCCGTGACGCACGCCGCCGAGCTGTCACCCGAGGTGATCACCGAGCTGTCGGTGCGCCGCGGCTGGGTGCGGGTGTCGGTGGAGGACGGCGACCCGTACCACCCGAAGGCCCTGGAGAGTGACACCGGACGCACCGGCGGGCGCGGCCTGCTGCTGGTGAAGAGCGTGACCCTGCAGGCCGGCGGGGTGTGCGACGTCGAACGCACGGGGGAGGGCGGCAAGGTCATCTGGGCCTCGCTGCCCGTCCCCTCGGAGCCCGAGCGCTGACGGGCGCACTCGGGGGAGCGTGGCCGTCGACCCGGCAGCCTACGGCGCTCGGCGGAGCACGACCGACAGCGTCCGGGGCAATGCGGCCGCCGAGTCGAAACCCGACCCGAAAGCCGAGCCGGAAACCGACCCGGAACGACCAGGAAGCCGAGCCGGGAACCGACAGCCCTACCAGTCGCGCCCGGCGATCTCCCGGATCCCCGGCAGCGCCGCCTCGAAGACCGTCTCGAACCACACCGAGAACGGCCGCTCCGCCCGCAGCTCCCGCAGCTCCTGCGCGGTCACGAAGGCGAAGTCGTCCACCTCGTCCGGGTTCGGTGTGACCGGGGCGGTGACCAGTCCCACGAACAGGTGGTTCCACTCCCGCTCGATCAGCCCGGAGGCCTCGTCCGGCAGGTCGTAGCGGACCGTCCCCGCCTCGCAGAGCAGCGCCGGTGCGACGCCCAGCTCCTCGGCGGTGCGCCGGGCGGCGGCCACGAAGGGCGGCTCGTCCGGGTACGGATGCCCGCAGCAGGTGTTCGACCACACGCCCGGGGAGTGGTACTTGCCGAGCGCCCGGCGCTGCAGCAGCAGTCGGCCTTGGCGGTCGAAGAGGAACACCGAGAAGGCCCGGTGGAGTCGGCCGGGCTGCCGGTGGGCCCAGAGCTTCTCGGCGGTGCCGATCGTGACGCCCTCGTCGTCGACCAGTTCCAGCAGGATCTCGGTGCCCGTGGGGGCGGTGGACAGGCCCCGTGGGTCGACCGTCACGTCTGTCTCCACGTTGAGACCGGTGTCGATCTCGGCGTCGAAATGTGTCGGTTCGGTCGGCAGACTCTGGGGCATGAGGCCTCTTTCGGGGGCGGGAGCAACGGAAGCATCGGGTGCGTCGTGTGCATCGGGTGGAGTGCAGCGGACACAGCGGGGGCACCGGCGCCGGCGTCGGGCTCCAGTCTGCCGTATGGGTGGCGGTCGGGACGGGTCCCACGCATAACCGGGCGGATCGCGACCTGCAGGAGTCCTGATCCGGGCAGAGAAGGGTCCGGGATGCCCTCGGAAGGGTCATTCGATTCGCAGAACCGTTCGGAGCCCGCTCGAAGTCCGTTCGATCACGGCTCGATCACCTCACCGTCACCTGGCCGCCACCGGGCGCGTTCGGGTCGATCGCCCGGGTCGCCTACCATCACTTACGACACGCTGCCCGGATCTGTGCCGGTACCGGCGCGCCGCCGCCCGGCCGGGTCGAACACCGGTCCGGCGCACCGGAGCGTCGCCGACCCGTCGGCACATCCCCGCGCGCACAGCACGACGCACGACGGATCAGGAGACCCCGCATGATCGGCCTCGTTCTGGCAGCCGGCGCCGGCCGCCGGCTGCGCCCGTACACCGACACCCTGCCCAAGGCGCTGGTGCCGGTCGACGGGGAGCGGACCGTCCTGGACCTCACCCTGGGCAACTTCGCCGAGGTCGGACTGCGCGAGGCCGCGATCGTCGTCGGCTACCGCAAGGAGGCGGTGTACGACCGCAAGGACGCCCTGGAGAGCAAGTACGGCGTCAAGCTTCACCTGGTCGAGAACGACAAGGCCGAGGAGTGGAACAACGCCTACTCGCTCTGGTGCGCCCGTGAGCTGTTCTCCGAGGGCCTGCTGCTGGCCAACGGCGACACCGTCCACCCGGCCTCCGTCCAGCGCACCATGCTGGAGGGCAACCGGCGCCTCGCCGAGAACGGCCGGGCCCCCGGCATCCTGCTCGCCCTCGACACGGTGAAGAAGCTCGCCGACGAGGAGATGAAGGTCGTCGTCGACCCGGCCGCCGGCATGCGCCGCATCACCAAGCTGATGGACCCGGCCGAGGCCACCGGCGAGTACATCGGTGTCACCGTGATCAACCCCGCCGCCGCCGCCGACCTGACCGACGCGCTGCGCGCCACCTACGAGCGCGACCCGCAGCTGTACTACGAGGACGGCTACCAGGAGATGGTCGACCGGGGCCTTCGGATCGACGTGCAGCCGATCGGCGAGGTGTCCTGGGTCGAGGTCGACAACCACGACGACCTGGCGAAGGCGCGGGAGATCGCGTGCCAGTACTGACCCGACTGGTCCCGTCGCCGCTGTTCGCGGAGATCCGCCCGGGCGCGCTGGACGCGCTCGGCGGCATCCTCGCGGACCAGCGGCTGTCGGCCTCGGGCCGGATCGCGGTGGCGATCAGCAACGGCTCCGGCGCCGTGATGCGCGAGCGCCTGGAGCCCGCCCTGCCCGGCGCCGACTGGTACAACGTGGACGACGGCAGCCTCGACAGCGCGGTGCGCTTCGCCGAGGAGATGCGGGGCAAGCACTACGACGCGGTCGTCGGCCTCGGTGGCGGCAAGATCATCGACGCCGCCAAGTACGCCGCCGCCCGGGTCGGCCTGCCGGTGGTCGCGGTGGCGACCAACCTGGCCCACGACGGCATCTGCTCGCCGGTCTCCACTCTCGACAACGACGCCGGCCGGGGCTCCTACGGGGTGCCCGGCCCGATCGGCATCATCGTCGACCTGGACGTGATCCGGCAGGCCCCGCAGCGCTTCGTGGCGGCCGGTATCGGGGACGTCGTCTCCAACATCTCGGCCTGCGCGGACTGGGAGTTGTCGCACGCCGTCACCGGCGAACCGGTGGACGGACTGGCCGTCGCGATGGCCCGATCGGCGGGCGAGAACCTGCTGCGGCACCCAGGAAGCACTCAGGATCAGGACCTCCTGACGGCCCTCGCGGAAGCCCTGGTACTGTCCGGCATCGCGATGAACATCGCGGGCAGCACCCGGCCCTCCTCGGGCGCCTGCCACGAGATCTCGCATGCCCTGGACGTGCTGTACCCCAAGCGTTCCGCCCAGCACGGCGAACAGGTCGGCCTCGGTGCCGCGTTCGCCAGCTTCCTGCGGGGCGAGCGCGAGCTGACCGGTCTGATCGTGGAGCGCCTGGCGAGCCACGGGCTGCCGGTGACCGCGGCTCAAATGGGTTTCAGCGATGCGGAGTTCACCGAGGCGGTGCACTACGCTCCGAACACCCGCCCGGGGCGCTTCACCATCCTGGAACACCTCGACCTCTCCCCTTCCGCAATCAGGGACGCGTACGCCGACTATGTCCAAGCCGTCAACAGCTGACCCCTCCACCGCGGGCGCGCGGCCCCCGGTGGACCTGACCCGCCGGCCCTCGATCGAGGAACTGCGCGCGGTGATCCACCCGGAGGGCATGCTCCAGCGCCGCAGTGCCGAGCACTGGGCCGGGCGCCTGTACATGCGGAAGATCTCGCTGCGGATCACCCGCGTGCTGTCCACCATGACAGCGATCACGCCCAACGGCCTGACCTACCTGATGATGTTCACCGGCATCCTGGCCGGTGCCGCGCTGGTCGTCCCGGGCATCGCCGGCGCGATCCTGGGCGCCCTGCTGATCCAGGTCTACCTGCTGCTGGACTGCGTGGACGGCGAGGTGGCCCGCTGGCGCCGGCAGACCTCGCTCACCGGTGTCTACCTGGACCGGGTCGGCCACTACATGTCCGAGGCGGCCCTGCTGACCGGCCTCGGCCTGCGCGCCACCGACCTGCTGCACCGTGAGGGCCACGGCTCGCACTGGGAGTGGGCGTTCCTGGGCACGCTGGCCGCGCTCGGTGCCATCCTGATCAAGTCCGAGACGGACCTGGTGGACGTGGCCCGGGCCCGCAGCGGCATGACGGCGGTCGAGGACAGCGCCTCGGTGCCGCGCTCCGCCTCGGTGGCCAAGGCCCGCCGGGCGGCCTCCGTGCTGAAGTTCCACCGCCTGGTCGGCGCGGTCGAGGCCTCGCTGTTCATCCTGGCGGCCGGGATCGCCGACGCCGTGCACGGCGGGCTGTTCTTCACCCGGCTCGCGGTCGTGGTGCTGGCGGCGATCGCCATGCTGCAGACCGTGCTGCACCTGCTGAGCATCGTCCTGTCGAGCAGGCTGCGATGAACGAGCGGAGCGAGTTCATGATCGAGAGGTGCGCGTGGGCGAATGCCCTCGCCGAGTACAGCGAGGCGGGCGCATGAGCGCTCCCACCACTGCGGAGAGCTTCCGCCTCGGCGTCGTCGTCATCACCATGGGCAACCGGCCCGCCGAGCTCAACGCCCTGATCGAGTCCGTCCGCGCCCAGGAAGGCCCGGCCGTCGAGTTCGCCGTGGTCGGCCAGGGCGCCGAGCTGCCCCCGCTGCCGGAGGGCGTGCGCAGCGTCGAGCTGCCCGAGAACCTCGGCATCCCGGGCGGGCGCAACGTCGGCATCGAGCTGTTCGGGCCGGACGGCCGGGACGTGGACGCCGTCCTCTTCCTGGACGACGACGGGCTGCTGCCGCGCACCGACTCGGCCCGCCTGCTGCGCGAGGCCTTCACCACCGACCCGGAGCTGGGCATCGTCTCCTTCCGGATCGAGGACCCGGACACCGGCGTCACCCAGCGCCGACACGTCCCCCGGCTGCGCGCCAGCGACCCGATGCGCTCGTCCCGGGTGACCACCTTCCTGGGCGGCGCGAGCGCCGTGCGCTGCAAGGTGTTCGAGCAGGCCGGGCAGCTGCCCGCCGAGTTCTTCTACGCCCACGAGGAGACCGACCTCGCGTGGCGCGCACTGGACGCGGGCTGGGCCATCGACTACCGGTCCGACGTGGTGCTGCACCACCCGGCCACCTCGCCGGCCCGGCACGCCGCCTACTTCCACAACGTGGCCCGTAACAGGGTCTGGCTCGCGAGGCGGAACCTTCCGGCCCCGTTGGTGCCTCTCTATCTGGGAACCTGGTTTCTGCTGACCGTGGCCCGACGCCCCTCCGCCGAGGGACTGAAGGCCTGGTTGGGCGGATTCCGGGCGGGTTTCCGCGAACCCTGCGGTCCGCGGAAGCCCATGCGATGGCGTACCGTCTGGCGACTGACCAAGATGGGCCGACCTCCGATCATCTGATTTGATCAGGTGATCGATCGCCGCGGCCGGTGACCACACACCGGTCGGAATCCCCCCGTGATCCCAGTGGATCCCCATCGGCGCAAGGCCGGCGGACCCCCGCCGACCGGCCGCCCCGACCGATCCCGCGTGAAGGACGAATGTGTCGACAGTGAGTGAACCCGTCAGCCTCTCAGCCCCGAGGGGGGCGGACGCGGGCCTGACCCCCAAGCAGCTTGCGGACAAGTACCGTCTGTCGGTGAGCGGTGCACGGCCCGGTCTGTTCGCCTACACCAAGCAGCTCTGGGCCCGGCGCCACTTCGTCTGGGCCTTCGCCACCGCCCGCCTGGTGGCCCAGTACACCGACGCCAAGCTCGGGCAGCTGTGGCAGGTCGTGACCCCGCTGCTCAACTGCGGTGTGTTCTACCTGGTCTTCGGCGTGATCCTGAAGAGCAAGGACAACTTCCCGCCGAACACCTACATCGCCTGGCTCTGCATCGGCGTCTTCATCTTCCAGTTCACCCAGAACGCGGTGCAGTCCGGCACCCGGGCGATCTCCGACAACCTCGGCCTGATCCGCGCGCTGCACTTCCCGCGCGCCAGCCTGCCGATCGCCTTCACCGTGATCCAGCTGCAGCAGCTGCTGATCTCGATGGTGGTGCTGGTCATCACCGTGCTGGCGGCCGGCATCACCCCGGGCAAGACCTGGCTGCTGATCGTCCCGGCGCTGTTCCTGCAGACCCTGTTCAACACCGGCGTCTCGCTGATCTTCGCCCGGATCGGTTCCAAGACCAGTGACATCTCGCAGCTGATCCCGTTCGTGATGCGGGCCTGGATGTTCCTGTCCGGTGTGATGTTCAGCATCCAGGACAAGGTCTCGACCTGGCCGCACTACATCCAGACGATCATGGCCCTCAACCCGGCCTCGGTCTACATGGACCTGCTCCGGCACGCCTTCGCGCCGATTATCTACAACAAGCACCAGCCCGCGCACCAGACCATTCCGCCGCACCAGTGGACGTACGGTCTGGCCTGGGGCGTCGGCATGTTCGTCATCGGATACGTCTTCTTCTGGAAGGCCGAGGAGGAGTACGGCCGTGGCTGACACCGACCTGAGCAAGAGCGACGCCGTCCCGGCCGTGAAGGTCGCCCGCGAGCCCACCGTCGTCGTCGACGACGTGCACATCGTCTACCGGGTGCACGGCGCCGGCTCCGGCAAGGGCAGCGCCACCTCGGCGCTGAGCCGCATCATCAGCCGCAAGCGCGCCGCCGGCGTGCGCGAGGTGCACGCGGTGAAGGGCGTCAGCTTCACCGCGTACAAGGGCGAGGCGATCGGCCTGATCGGCTCCAACGGCTCCGGCAAGTCGACCATGCTGGCCGCCATCGCGGGCCTGCTGCCGACCGAGAAGGGCGGCATCTACACCAACGGCCAGCCCTCGCTGCTGGGCGTCAACGCGGCCCTGATGAACGAGCTGACCGGTGAGCGCAACGTCATCCTGGGCTGCCTGGCGATGGGCATGACCCCGGCTCAGGTGAAGGCGCGCTACCAGGAGATCGTCGACTTCTCCGGCATCAACGACAAGGGCGACTTCATCTCCCTGCCGATGCGCACCTACTCCTCCGGCATGGGCGCCCGCCTGCGGTTCTCGATCGCCGCCGCCAAGGCCCACGACGTGCTGCTGATCGACGAGGCCCTGGCCACCGGTGACCAGGCCTTCCAGCAGCGCAGCAAGCGGCGCATCGACGAGCTGCGCGGGTCCGCCGGTACGGTCTTCCTGGTCAGCCACGACAACAACTCGATCCGCGAGGTCTGCGAGCGGACCATCTGGATCGAGGCCGGCGAGCTGATCATGGACGGCCCGACCGAGGAGGTCGTCGGCCGTTACGAGCGCGGCGAGCGCCCGTAACCCCGGCTGCGAAAATTCCTGGCTCCGAAGGGCCGACTCCGGAATACTCCGGAGCCGGCCCTTCGGCATGCGGGCGACCGGTACCCCGGCTGGCCCGCCGCCGCGGGGGTGAGCGCCCCCGTGCGCCGGGCGGGGCGCTCTTCTCGGGCGCGGCCCGTGGTGTCAGGCTGTAGGCGCGGGGGTGGTGTGCCGTAGGTGACGCCCGCGCTCGGACGCGTGTCCGAGTCGGACCGGTGATACCCGGCGGTGTAGAACGGGGGAGTGACAGCAGTGTCGGCTTCGGCCCAGCCCAGTGATACGCCGGTGAACCCATCCGCGGAACAGACCCTGGAGAAGGCGGGTGCGGAGAACTTCCCGGTCGCCCCGTTCTTCCTGCCCGCGGCCTGGCGCGACGACCTGATGAGGGTCTACGGCTTCGCCCGGCTGGTCGACGACGCCGGCGACGGGGACCTGGCCGACCCGGCCGCCATCGCAGCCCTGCTCGGGGTCGAGCAGCGGCCCCCCGCCACCCCTTCGGAACAGTCCGGCCCGCCGAGCCCGGCGGAGGTCGCCTTCCGGCTCGCCCTGCTCGACGGGCTGGAGCGTGACCTCGACCGGGTCTTCGAGACCGCTCTGCACCCCGGCAGCGCCGACCGGCCCCGCCACCCGCTGCTGCGGGCGCTCGTCCCGCTGGTCGACAAGCGCGACCTCACCCCCGAGCCGTTCCGCCGTCTGATCGAGGCCAACCGGGTGGACCAGACCACCACCCGCTACGCCACCTACGACGACCTGATCGGCTACTGCACGCTCTCCGCCGACCCGGTCGGCCGCCTGGTGCTCGACATCGCGGGGGTCGCCACCCCCGAGCGGATCGCGCTGTCGGACGCCGTCTGCAGCGGCCTCCAGGTGGTCGAGCACCTGCAGGACGTGGCCGAGGACCTGTCCCACGGCCGGATCTACCTCCCCACCGAGGACCTCGAACGCTTCGGCGTCACCGAGGCCGAGCTCGCCGCCCCCAGCGCGAACGGGGCGGTGCGGGAGCTGATCGCCTTCGAGGCCGAACGGGCCCGCACCCTGCTCGACCGTGGCGCACCATTGGTAGGTACGGTTCGGGGGAGGCTTCGACTGCTCCTGGCGGGATTCACCGCCGGCGGCTACGCGGCCCTGGCGGCCGTCGAGGACGCCGGGTACGACGTACTCGCCCAGCAGGCGAAGCCGGACAAGCGCCGCCTCGCAGCGAAGGCGGCGGCCATCTTCGCGAAGGGAAGGTGAACGCCCGAGTGGCGGCATCACCACTGGCGTCGGCCCAGGTCATGGCGGCGTACCGGTACTGCGAGGCAGTAACCGGGATGCAGGCGCGCAACTTCAGCTACGGCATCCGGCTGTTGCCCGAGCCCAAGCGGCTGGCCATGTCGGCCCTGTACGCCCTCGCCCGCCGGGTGGACGACATCGGCGACGGCGACCTCCCGGACGACCGCAAGGCCGAGGCGCTGCTGCGTACCCGGGAACTGGTGGACGAGGTCCGCTCCGGGGTGGTGGCCGAGGACGACACCGACCCGATCAAGGTCGCCCTGGCCGACGCGGCCCGGCGCTTCCCGATCCCGCTCGGCGGCTTCGACGAGCTGATCGACGGCGTCGAGATGGACCTCAAGGGCGCCGAGTACCAGACGTACGAGGAGCTGAAGGTCTACTGCCGCTGCGTGGCCGGCGCGATCGGCCGGCTCTCGCTGGGCGTGTACGGCTGCGACGACCCCGAGCGCGGGGCCCGGTACGCGGACACCCTGGGTCTGGCCCTGCAGCTCACCAACATCCTGCGCGACCTGCGCGAGGACGCCCTGAACGGCCGCACCTACCTGCCCACCGAGGACCTGGTCCGGTTCGGCTGCGAGCAGGGCTTCGCGCTGCCCAAGCCGCCGGTCGGCGCCGACTTCACCGGCCTGGTGGCCTTCGAGGCCGCCCGCGCCCAGGCCGCCTTCGAGGAGGGCCTGCGGCTGCTGCCGATGCTCGACCGCCGCAGCCGGGCCTGCACCGCCGCGATGGCCGGGATCTACCACCGGCTGCTCGGCCGGATCGCCGCCGACCCCGAGTCGGTGCTGCGCGGCCGGGTCTCGCTCCCGGGCTGGGAGAAGGCGTACGTGGCGCTTTCCGGGCTCGCCGGGGGGCGTTCTTGATTCTTGCCACAGTTCTGTCACGCTGTGTCAGCGGGGAATCACATCCGGGTAGATCCGTGTTGACCACGTTGACCACGACCGGGTCGACCACGACGGCGCCGACCGTCTGCATGCCGGCCACAGCGACCGCCGCCGCGCGGTCCTGCGACTTCGAGGGGGAGGGCCGATGACCGGGCGAGCCGATGCCGCGCGCCCGGCCGCCGTCGTGGTCGGCGGCGGCCTGGCCGGGATCACCACCGCACTGCGGCTGGCCGAGGCCGGCCACGACGTCACCCTCGCCGAGGGCCGGCCCCGGCTCGGCGGGCTGGCCTTCTCCTTCCAGCGCGGCGAGCTGACCGTCGACAACGGCCAGCACGTCTTCCTGCGCTGCTGCACCGCCTACCGCGGCCTGCTGGAACGCCTCGGCGCCACCCGGATGACCCACCTGCAGGAGCGCCTGGACGTCCCGGTGCTCTCCGCCACCGGCCCCGACGAGGCCCCGGTGCGCACCCTGGGCCGACTGCGCAGGGCCGGCCTGCCGGTCCCGCTGCACCTGGCCGGCAGCCTCGCCCGCTACCCGCACCTGTCGGCGGCCGACCGCGCTCGGGTGGTCCGCGGTGCGCTCGCCCTCAAGGGCCTGGACCTCGACGACCCGGCGCTGGACCGGCTCTCCTTCGGAGAGTGGCTGCGCCGCAACGGGCAGAACGCTGCCACCACGGCCGCGCTGTGGGACCTGGTCGGCATCGCCACCCTGAACGCCCGGGCCGACCAGGTGTCGCTGGCGCTCGCCGCCAAGGTGTTCAAGACCGGCCTGCTCTCCGATCCGGGCGCCGCCGACATCGGCATCGCCGCCGTCCCGCTCGGCGTGATCCACCACGACCGGGCGCTCGCCGAGCTGGAAAGCGCCGGCGTGAAGGTGCGGCTGCGCGCCCGGGTCGCGGAACTCAAGCCGGCCGCGCCCCAGCACGCCGTCCGGCTGGAGAGCGGGGAACTGCTCACCGCCGACACCGTGGTGCTGGCCGGCGCCCAGGACACCGCGGCCGGCCTGCTGCCGCAGGGGGCCGTGTCCCAGCGGCTGGCCGACTTCGGCACCGCGCCGATCCTCAACGTGCACGTGGTCTACGACCGCAAGGTGCTGCGCCGGCCCTTCTTCGCCGCGCTCGACTCCCCGGTCCAGTGGGTCTTCGACCGCACCACCCACTCCGGCCTGGCCGGCACCTCGATCGGCCGAGCCCACCCCGGCGCCCAGTACCTGGCGCTCTCCCAGTCCGCCGTCCAGGACGAGATCGATCTGCCGGTGGCCGAACTGCGCCGCCGCTACCTGCCCGAGCTGGCCCGGTTGCTGCCGGCCGCAGCCGGGGCCGAGGTACTGGACTTCTTCGCCACCCGGGAGCGCACCGCCACCTTCGACGGCGCCCCGGGCACCGCCGTGCTGCGCCCGTCGGCCGCGACGGCCGTCGCCGGTCTGCTGCTGGCCGGCTCGTGGACGGCCACCGGCTGGCCCGCGACCATGGAGGGCGCCGTGCGCAGCGGCCACGCCGCCGCCGACGCCGCGCTCGCCGCGGCCGGCGCCCGGGTGCCGGTGGACCGCGGCGACGGGAGGTGGCCCAGGTGACGGCAGGCCCCTCCGCCGGAGAGCCCGCGAGAGCCGACGGGCGTACTGTCGGCCGCACCGGCCCGATCGGCCGCACCGACACCGTTCGCTTCGGCACCACCATCGACACCAGCCGCACCGGAAGTACCCGGCCGCCCCGTGCGGTCCGGCACCACGAGGGAGAGGGAACGCACGTGGAGTCACGCACCGGCTTCGCCGTCGGAGGCACGGCGCACGCCGAACCGGTCTCGGTGCCGGAGCTGCTCGCCCGCAGCCGTACGCTCTGCACCCCGCCGCTGCGGGCCGCCGTCGCCCGGTTGGCCGCACCGATGGACACCGTGGCGGCGTACCACTTCGGCTGGATCGACCGGGACGGCACCCCGGTCGAGGGGGACGGCGGCAAGGCGGTGCGCCCGGCGCTGGCGCTGCTGTCCGCCCAGGCCACCGGTGCGGCGGCCGAGGTGGGCGTGCCCGGTGGGGTGGCTGTT
Source organism: Kitasatospora sp. NPDC004669 (assembly GCF_040609455.1). Taxonomy (NCBI): domain Bacteria; kingdom Bacillati; phylum Actinomycetota; class Actinomycetes; order Kitasatosporales; family Streptomycetaceae; genus Kitasatospora; species Kitasatospora sp. NPDC004669. The sequence goes on along the minus strand of NZ_JBEXKB010000009.1, from coordinate 30,790 downwards.
GAACTGGTGCACAACTTCTCCCTCCTTCATGATGATCTGATGGACGGTGACGAGACCCGGCGGCATCGGGCCACAGCCTGGACGGTCTTCGGACCGGCCCAGGCGATCCTGGTCGGCGACGCCCTGGCCACGCTCGGCACGGAGGTGCTGCTCGACGCCGTGGTGACCGGTGGCACGAGCCCCGCCGACGCCGCGCGCGCCGTCCGGCTGCTCACCACGGCGACCCGCCGGCTGATCGACGGCCAGGCCATGGACGTCGCCTTCGAGCAGCGCGACAGCGTCACCGTGGCCGAGTGCCTGGAGATGGAGGGCGGCAAGACGGCGGCACTGCTGGCCGCCGCCTCGGCGATCGGCGCCGTGCTGGCCGGGGCCGACGACAAGGTCTCCGACGCGCTCGAGCGCTACGGCCACCACCTGGGCCTGGCCTTCCAGGCGGTGGACGACCTGCTCGGCATCTGGGGCGCGACCGAGGTCACCGGCAAGCCGCACTGGGGCGACCTGCGCCAGCGCAAGAAGTCCCTGCCGGTCGCCGCCGCGCTGGCCGAGGGCGGCCAGGCCTCGCGCCGGCTGGCCGAGCAGCTGGCGGACCCGCAGGGCCGGGGCGAGGAGAGCGAGCCCGAGCTCGCCGCCCGGGCCGCGCTGATCGAGGAGGCCGGCGGTCGGGCCTGGACCCAGGAGGAGGCCCGCCGCCAGCACACGACTGCCCTCGCCGCCCTGGACGAGGTGCCCATGTCCGACGAGGTGCGCGAGCACTTCGTCGCACTCGCCGAATTCGTGGTGGTACGAGAGAGGTGACGTTACGTTGACAGCAACCGCGGACGGCCGGCTCGACCCTGAGTACGATTCCGAGCCGGTCGCGGTGGGCGACCGCCCCCCGACCCTGCTGGGCACGGGGCGCTGGCAGCCCGAGGACACCGACCGGCTCCGGCCGGCCGGTGAGGCGGAACTCCGGCCCGCCGACGCGCGCGAGGCCCTGGCGCGCGCCACCACCCACCTGCTCTCGCTGCAGTCCTCCGAGGGCTGGTGGAAAGGCGACCTGGAGACCAACGTCACCATGGACGCCGAGGACTTACTGCTCCGCCAGTTCCTGGGCATCAGGACCGAGGAGCAGACCCGGGCCACCGCCGAGTGGATCCGCTCACAGCAGCGGGAGGACGGCACCTGGGCCACCTTCCACGGCGGGCCGCCCGAGCTGTCCACCACCGTCGAGGCGTACGTCGCCCTCAAGCTCGCCGGCGACGACCCGGACGCCCCGCACATGCTGGCTGCCGCCCGCTACGTCCGCTCCGCCGGGGGCATCGCGGCCGCCCGGGTGTTCACCCGGATCTGGCTCGCGCTCTTCGGCTGGTGGCCCTGGGAGCGGCTGCCGGAGATGCCGCCCGAGATCATCTTCCTGCCCAAGTGGCTGCCGCTGAACATCTACGCCTTCGGTTGCTGGGCCCGCCAGACCATCGTCCCGCTGACCGTCGTCTCGGCCCACCGCCCGGTCCGTCCGGCCCCCTTCGCGCTCACCGAGCTGCACACCGACCCGGACCACCCGTACCCCGACCGGCCGCTCGCCCCCGCCACCAGCTGGGACGGCATGTTCGAGCGCCTCGACAAGGCGCTGCACGCCTACCACCGCCGGGCCTTCCGGCCGCTGCGCCGACTCGCCGTCTCCCAGGCCTGCCGCTGGATCGTCGAGCGGCAGGAGGCCGACGGCTGCTGGGGCGGCATCCAGCCCCCGGCCGTCTACTCGCTGATCGCCCTGCACCTGGAGGGCTACGAGCTGGAGCACCCGGTGGTGAAGGCCGGGCTCTCCTCCTTCGACCGCTTCACCGTGCACACCGAGGACGGCATGCGCTGGATGGAGGCCTGCCAGTCCCCGGTCTGGGACACCTGCCTGGCCACCATCGCGCTGGTCGACGCCGGGGTGCCGGCCGACCACCCGGCGCTGGTCTCCGCCGTCGACTGGATGCTCGGCGAGGAGATCCGCAAGCGCGGCGACTGGTCCGTCCAACGGCCCGGGCTGCCGGCCGGCGGCTGGGCCTTCGAGTTCGAGAACGACACCTACCCCGACATCGACGACACCGCCGAGGTGGTGCTCGCGCTGCGCCGGGTCGCCCACCCCGACCCGGCCAAGGTCGACGCCGCGATGGACCGGGGCGTGCTCTGGAACCTCGGCATGCAGTCCAAGAACGGCGCCTGGGGCGCCTTCGACGTCGACAACACCAGCGTGCTGCCCAACAAGCTGCCGTTCTGCGATTTCGGCGAGGTGGTCGACCCGCCGTCCGCGGACGTCACCGCCCACGTGGTGGAGATGCTCGCCGAGACCGGCCGGGCCCGGGACCCGCGGACCCGGCGGGGCATCGAGTGGCTGCTGCGCAACCAGGAGGCGGACGGCTCCTGGTTCGGCCGCTGGGGCACCAACTACATCTACGGCACCGGCTCGGTGCTGCCCGCCCTGGTGGCGGCCGGCGTCCCGGACGAGCACCCGGCGATCCGTCGGGCGGTGCGCTGGCTGGAGGACCGGCAGAACGCCGACGGCGGCTGGGGCGAGGACATGCGCTCCTACGACGACCCGGTGCGCTGGGCCGGGCGGGGCGACTCCACCGCCTCGCAGACCGCGTGGGCACTGATGGCGCTGCTCGCGGCCGGCGAGGGCCCGGACGGCCGGGCCAACCCGGCGGTGGAACGCGGCGTGGACTGGCTGGTGCGCACCCAGCTGCCCGAAGGCACCTGGGACGAGCCGCAGTTCACCGGCACCGGCTTCCCGTGGGACTTCTCCATCAACTACCACCTGTACCGGCTGGTCTTCCCGGTCACCGCGCTCGGCCGTTACCTCAACGGCGCCCCGGGCCGGGCGAAGCCGAGCGGTACCCCGGCGATCGGGGCGGCGCGGTGACCACCGCCCCCTTGCTGGTGCTCTGCGCGCTGGGCCCCGAGGTGTGGGCGCTGCGCGGCGGTGACTGGCGCGGCGCCGCCGGTGGGCCGCCGGTGCTGGTGCGCACAGGGGTCGGCCGGCGGCGGGCCGGGCTGGCCGTCCGACGGCTGCTCAACTCCGCCCCGGCCGGCTACGGCGCGGTCGTGGTGGCCGGCTTCGGCGCCGCCGTCGGCCCGGGCGTGGCGCCGGGCGACGTGGTCGCCGCCGACGGCGTGCGCGATGCCGAGGGCCACCTGTACCCGGTCGACTCCGGGCCGGAGCTGGCCCGGGCGCTCAAGGAGTACGGCCTGACCGCCCACACCGGGGTGCACCACACCGCCGACCACGTGGTGCGCGGCATCGAGCGGCGCGCCCTGCACCTGCAGGGCGCGCTCGCCGTCGACATGGAGGCCGCCGCCGTCCTGGCCGCTCTGCGGGAGGTGCGCCCGGCGTTGCCCGTCGCCGTTCTGCGGGTGGTGGTGGACACCCCCGAGCGCGAGCTGCTGCGGCCCGGCACCCTCCCGGCCGGGGTGCGCGCCTGGCGGACCCTGCGGGCGACGGTACCCGCCCTGGTCGACTGGTACCGACGGGAATCCGGGACCGGCTCCGCAGACCTGAACCACCCCACATCCTCGACGCTCCCCCAGGAGGCGAGCTAGCCATGGCCATGCCGTTGCGCCAGACCGTGCGGGTCGGCACCTACCTGATGCAGCAGAAGCTGCTCAAGCGACGGGACAAGTTCCCGCTGATCGTCGAGCTGGAACCGCTGTTCGCGTGCAACCTCGCCTGTGAGGGCTGCGGCAAGATCCAGCACCCGGCCGGCGTGCTCAAGCAGCGGATGCCCGTCGCGCAGGCGGTCGGCGCGGTCCTGGAGTCGGGTGCCCCGATGGTCTCGATCGCCGGCGGCGAGCCGCTGATGCACCCGCAGATCGACGAGATCGTGCGGCAACTGGTCGGGCACCGCAAATACGTCTTCCTCTGCACCAACGCGCTGCTGCTACGCAAGAAGATCGACAAGTTCAAGCCCTCGCCGTACTTCACCTTCGCGGTGCACATCGACGGCCTGCGCGAGCGGCACGACGAGTCGGTGGCCAAGGAGGGTACCTTCGACGAGGCGGTGGCCGCGATCAAGGAGGCCAAGCGGCGCGGGTTCCGGGTCACCACCAACAGCACTTTCTTCAACACCGACACCCCGCAGACCGTCATCGACGTCCTCGACTACCTCAACGACGAGTTGAAGGTGGACGAGATGATGATCTCCCCGGCCTACGCCTACGAGAAGGCGCCCGACCAGGAGCACTTCCTCGGCGTCGAGCAGACCCGGGAGCTCTTCCGCAAGGCCTTCGCCGGCGGCAACCGCAAGCGCTGGCGCCTCAACCACAGCCCGCTCTTCCTGGACTTCCTGGAGGGTAAGGCCGACTTCGAGTGCACCCCCTGGGGCATTCCCAACTACTCGCTGTTCGGCTGGCAGCGGCCCTGCTACCTGATGGCCGACGGATACGTGCCGACGTACCGCGAACTGGTCGAGAAGACCGACTGGAGCAAGTACGGCCGCGGCAAGGACCCGCGCTGCGAGAACTGCATGGCCCACTGCGGCTACGAGCCGACCGCCGTCCTCGCGACCATGGGCTCGCTCCAGCAGTCGCTGCGAGCCATCACCGAGACCGTCAGCGCCAACCGCGGGCACTGAGCCCGGTTGAGCTCCCGTCCGGCCCGGGCCGCGGTGCCCGGGCCGACCCCGCCCTTCCCTTGGGGGCGGAGGCACCACCGCACCACTTCGAGTCGTGAGGTGTACCCATGTCACTGCTCTCCCGCGTCACATCCCCGGCCGAGCTGCGCAAGCTCCCCGCATCGGAACTCCCGCTGCTCGCCGAGGAGATCCGCGACTTCCTGATCGACGCCGTCACCCGCACCGGCGGCCACCTCGGGCCCAACCTCGGCGTGGTGGAGCTGACCATCGCGCTGCACCGGGTCTTCGACTCGCCGTACGACCGGATCGTCTTCGACACCGGGCACCAGAGCTACGTCCACAAGCTGCTCACCGGCCGCCAGGACTTCTCGGAACTGCGGACGAAGGGCGGGCTGTCCGGCTACCCCTCGCGCGCCGAGTCCGAACACGACCTGGTCGAGAACTCGCACGCCTCCACCGCGCTCTCCTACGCCGACGGACTCGCCAAGGCCGCCGGGCTGCTCGGCCAGCACGACCGGCACACCGTCGCGGTGATCGGCGACGGCGCGCTCACCGGCGGGCTCGCCTGGGAGGCGCTCAACAACATCGCCGAGGCCCGCGACCGGCCGCTGGTCATCGTCGTCAACGACAACGAGCGCTCCTACGCCAAGACCATCGGCGGCCTGGCCAACCACCTGGCCACCCTGCGCACCACCCAGGGCTACGAACGCTTCCTCGCTCTCGGCAAGGAGGCGCTGCAGCGCACCCCGCTGGTCGGTCAGCCGATCTTCGACGCGCTGCACGGCGCCAAGAAGGGGTTCAAGGACGCCTTCGCTCCGCAGGGCATGTTCGAGGACCTCGGGCTCAAGTACCTCGGACCGATCGACGGCCACGACCTGGGCGCGGTCGAACAAGCGCTGCGCCAGGCCAGGAACTTCGGCGGCCCGGTCATCGTGCACTGCCTGACCGTCAAGGGGCGTGGCTACCTGCCCGCCGAGCAGGACGAGGCCGACCGCTTCCACGCCGTCAACCCGATCGACCCGTACACCTGCCTGCCGATCTCGCCCAGCGCCGGGGTCTCCTGGACCTCCGTGTTCGGGGAGGAGCTGGTCGAGCTCGGCGCCGAGCGGCCCGACCTGGTGGCGATCACCGCCGCGATGCTCCAGCCGGTCGGGCTGGGGCCGTTCGCCAAGGCGTACCCGGACCGGACCTTCGACGTCGGGATCGCCGAGCAGCACGCCGTCACCAGCGCGGCCGGCCTGGCCATCGGCGGGCTGCACCCGGTGGTCGCGGTGTACGCGACCTTCCTCAACCGGGCCTTCGACCAGGTGCTGATGGACGTCGCCCTGCACCGGCTCGGCGTCACCTTCGTGCTCGACCGCTCCGGGGTGACCGGGCCGGACGGCGCCTCACACAACGGCATGTGGGACATGTCGATCCTCCAGGTCGTCCCCGGCCTGCGGCTGGCCGCGCCGCGCGACGCCGATCAGCTGCGCGCCCAGCTGCGCGAGGCCGTCGAGGTCGAGGACGCGCCCACCGTGGTCCGCTTCCCCAAGGGGAACGTCGGGCCCGCCGTCGCGGCGATCGAGCGGATCGGCGGGACGGACGTGCTGCTGCGCACCGGCGCGGAGCCGGAGATCCTGCTGATCGCGGTCGGCACCACCGCCTCCGCCTGCCTGGATGCCGCCCGGCTGCTGCTCGCCGAGGGCTTCACCGCGACCGTGGTCGACCCGCGTTGGGTCAAGCCGGTCGACCCGGCGCTGCCCGAACTCGCGGCCGCCCACCGGCTGGTGGTCACGGTCGAGGACAACGGCCGTACCGGAGGCGTCGGTTCGGCCGTCTCCCAGACGTTGCGCGACGCCGACGTGGACGTCCCGGTGCGGGTGCTCGGCCTGCCGCAGGAGTTCCTCGGCCACGCCGCGCGCGGGGAGATCCTGGAGGAGACCGGCCTGACCGGGACCGGGGTCGCCGCACAGACCGCCGTCTTCGCCAAGAACCTGCTACCGACCCGAGGAGCGAACCCGCGCCATGCCGGCTGACCCAGACCGCCCCGCCTTCGACCTCGCCGCCCTCGTCGCCGAACGAGGCGCCGAGCGCTACGAGTTGCACAGCCGCTACCTCAACCCGCAGCTGCCGCGGATGCTCCACACCATCGGCTTCGACAAGTACTACGACCGCGCCAAGGGCCAGTACTTCTACGACGCCGAGGGCAACGAGTACCTCGACATGCTGGCCGGCTTCGGCATCTTCGCGCTCGGCCGCCACCACCCGGTGGTGCGCTCGGCGATCCAGCAGGTGATGGACCTGGACCTGCCGGACCTGGTCCGCTTCGACTGCTCGCCGTTGCCCGGGCTGCTGGCCGAGCGGCTGCTGTCGTACGCGCCCGGGCTGGACCGGGTGTTCTTCGGCAACAGCGGCACCGAGGCGGTGGAGACCGCGCTCAAGTTCGCCCGGTACGCCACCGGGCGCAAGCGGGTCCTCTATGCCGACCACGCCTTCCACGGGCTGACCACCGGATCGCTCTCGGTCAACGGGGAGAGCGGCTTCCGCAAGGGCTTCGACCCGCTGCTGCCGGACACCGCCATCCCGCTCGGCGACATCGGCGCGCTGGCCAAGGAACTGAAGCGGGGCGACGTCGCGGCGCTGATCGTCGAACCGATCCAGGGCAAGGGCGTCCAGGCGCCGCCCCCCGGCTGGCTGCGCGCGGCGCAGGCGCTGCTGCACGAGCACAGGGCGCTGCTGATCTGCGACGAGGTGCAGACCGGGATCGGCCGCACCGGCGAGTTCTTCGCCTACCAGAGCGAGGAGGGCGTGCTGCCCGACCTGGTCTGCGCGGCCAAGGCGCTCTCCGGCGGGTACGTGCCGGTCGGGGCGACGCTCGGCAAGAGCTGGATCTTCGAGAAGGTGTACTCCTCGATGGACCGGGTGCTGGTGCACTCGGCCAGCTTCGGGTCCAATGCCCAGGCCATGGCGGCGGGGCTGGCGACCCTGGAGGTGATGCGCGACGAGAAGGTGGTGGACAACGCCCGACAGGTCGGCGACCGGTTCCGTGAGCGGCTGGCCGCGCTGGTCGACAAGTACGAGCTGCTCGCCGAGGTCCGCGGCCGCGGGCTGATGATCGGCATCGAGTTCGGCCGGCCCAGGTCGCTGAAGCTGCGCACCGGTTGGACGGCGCTGCAGGCGGCGCGCAAGGGGCTCTTCGCGCAGATGGTGGTCGTGCCGCTGCTGCAGCGGCACCGGATTCTGACCCAGGTGTCCGGTGACCATCTGGAAGTGATCAAGCTGATTCCGCCGCTGATCATCACCGATCAGGATGTGGATCGGTTCGTCGATGCGTTCACCGAGATCATGGACGAGGCCCACCGGGGGAACGGCCTGATGTGGGACTTCGGACGGACGCTGGTGAAGCAGGCGGTCGGCAACCGCTGACGGTCGGCCCTGGAACCGGGGAGCGGGAAGTCGGCCGGGCCGACTTCCCACTCCGTGGGAGACACCGCGTCAGAGCTCGGTCCGGCGGCGCCGGATGACCACCACGAGATCGACGGCGGCGAACACGGTGAGCAGGCCGAGGGCTACCGCGAAGCCGGTGAGGGTGCCCCGGCTGGGGGCGCCGTCGACGGGGGAGACGGCCGCCCAGACGGCGAAGCCCGCGGTGGCCAGCGCGAACAGCGGGGTGAAGGTGAGCGAGAGCAGGTACCGGAGCTTGAGGTCGCTGCGGGCGGTGGCCGGCTCGGTGCCGCTGCGCCACCGTCGCGGGGTGGTGGTGCCCATGGCCGATCACCTCCGAGCCACGCGGGTGGGGGCTACGATTCCAGCGTACGTCCGAGGGGCGAGCCGGGGGAGGCGCGATGACGGGGTCGGACACCGCGGGGGCGGGTGCGATGGGGGAGGACGCCGAGGGGTACGCGGGGCTGCGGATCGAGCGGGCCCGGGAGCTGGCCCGGAGGCACGGCTGGGCCTCGGTCCGGGTACTGGAGCCGGAGCAGATGATCACCATGGAGTACCGGCAGGGGCGGCTCAACCTCTTGGCGCGGGACGGTGTGGTCGAGCGCAGCTGGGAGGGGTAGCACTGCCGCCCGGCAGGGCGCGGGCCGGGCTCAGCGTGCGAACCGGCGGTGCAGACGCTGCTCGGCGCCGGCGACCAGCGGTTCCAGCAGCGGCAGCGAGAGCAGCACCAGCAGTCCGGCGGCCCAGCCGGCCAGGACGTCGGTGACCCAGTGGGTGCCCAGGTAGACCGTGGTCAGGCCGATCGAGCAGGCGGTGGCGGCGGCGATCACCGCGCCGGTGCGCCGCCAGCGGACCGCGAGGTAGGCGAGCACGCCCCAGGTGACCACGGCGTTGGCGGTGTGGCCGGAGGGGAAGATGGTGCCGCCGGAGAACAACTCGGGTGAGCCGACGTACTGGGCGTAGTGCGGGCCGAGCCGGCCGGTGACGATCTTGACCGCGCCGACCGTGATGTTGAGCAGCAGCAGCGCGATGCTCATGACCAACAGTGGGCGCAGCCGGCCGAGGCGGTGGGCGCGCCAGGCGAGCCAGACGAAGGCGGCGATCGCGCTGGGCCCGCGCTGCCCGGCGACCACCCAGGTGGCGAGCAGTGGTTCCAGGCTGGGCCACCGGTCGTAGGGGCGGAGCAGGCGGACCGACCAGTCGAGGTCGACCAGGGCGGTGTTGAGCAGCACACCGGCCAGCACCAGCAGGTAGACGCCGCAGGTGGCGGCAAGCAGGGCGGCTCGGCGGCGGCTCATCGGGGGCCAGCCGACCTCGCCGCCGTGGGGGGTGGCGGGCGCGGGGGCGCGGGTGGGACTCCGGAGGTCCCGGGGGTCGGCGGTGCGGCGTTCCGGCTCCTGTCGCGGAATGCGGGCGGGGGTACTTCTGGATTGCACGGGGGTGACCTTACCCATCCGGCCGGGGCCATTCCGGAGGGAATTGTCATTTTCCCGGGAAATCGACAATTGAGTCGCCCCCGAGGCGGCCCGGGGAGTGATTTCCAGTATTCTGGAGTCGAATACCAGTGTGGTCTTCGAATGATTATGCAAAAGCCCCGGTAAAGAAAACGGAGTGGGATGCCGGTCCGGCCGGCCTCCCACTCCGTGGTCACCCTGTGTAGGTCCGGTGCTCAGTCGAGGGGGCCGCCCGCCACGTAGATCACCTGTCCGGAGACGAAGCCGGCGCCCTCGCTGGCGAGGAACGAGATGGCGTGGGCGACGTCCTCGGGCTCACCGACCCGTTGGACCGGGATCTGAGAGGCCGCAGCCTGCTTGAAGTCTTCGAAGTCCATGCCGACCCGAGCCGCGGTGGCCGCCGTCATGTCCGTGGCGATGAAACCGGGGGCGACCGCGTTGGCGGTGATGCCGAACTTGCCCAGCTCGATGGCCAAAGTCTTGGTGAAGCCCTGCAGGCCGGCCTTGGCGGCGGAGTAGTTGGCCTGGCCGCGGTTGCCCTGGGCCGACGAGGAGGACAGGTTGACGATGCGGCCGAATCCGGCGTCGACCATGTGCTTCTGCACCGCGCGGGTCATCAGGAAGGCGCCGCGCAGGTGGACGTTCATGACCGTGTCCCAGTCGGACTCGGACATCTTGAAGAGGAGGTTGTCGCGGAGTACGCCGGCGTTGTTGACCAGCACGACCGGTGCGCCGAGCTCGGCGACCACGCGGTCGACGGCGGCCTGGACCTGCTCGGCGTCGGAGACGTCGGCGCCGACGGCCAGTGCCCGGCCGCCCGCGGCGGTGATCCGGTCGACGGTGTCCTTGCCGGTGGCCTCGTCCAGGTCCAGCACGGCGACCGCGTAGCCGTCGGCGGCCAGCCGGAGGGCGGTGGCGGCGCCCAGGCCGCGGGCGGCGCCGGTGACGACGGCGACCCGGGGGGCGGTGCTCTGCTCGGTCATGCTCGCTCTCGTCTCTCTCGGGGATGCCTCCGGGGGAGTGCCCCCGGAGAGGGTGTCCACACCCTACCGGCGGGTAGGGGAGGCGGCCAGGGTAGAGAGACGCAGGTGACGGTCGGTAAGGACCGGCCGGTCGGCTTTCTGCTGAGAACGGGTTACCGCAAGGGCTCGGCGGCGCGTAAATATGCCAATGTTGCCGAACCTGCGTCTACTATCCGCCCCTGCCTGCCAGCGAGGGCCCGCCGTTTGTATAGTGTCCGCCAGCAGCCACCGGCTGCACGGCTGGAGCGCCCTCCCTCATAGCTGGACGCCCACTCGCCGTTACTGCCCCACCCGGGTGTCCCACACACACCGGGTGTGACATCGGGACGGATACATGGTGCTGGGGGAGATCCCGACAACCCGCGTGTCCGCGCGACTGCAGCAGTCGCCCGGACACCTGATTCGCGTTGCGCAGCAGGTTCACACCCGGCTGTGGTCCGAGCACGTCGGAGCCGATCTCACGGCTCCGCAGTTCGCGGTCCTGCTGGTGCTCGCCCTGGAACCGGGCGCGGACCAGCGCACGGTGGGCGAGCGCGCCTCGCTCGACAAGGCCACGATGGCGGAGATGGTCGCGCGGCTGGTCCGCCGCGGCCTCGTGCTGCGAAGGCGCGACCCGGCCGACGGCCGGCGCAAGCTGCTCGCGCTGTCGCAGAGCGGCGCCCAGGCGGTGCGCGAGGCCACCGGTGGTGTGGTCCGCGTGCAACGGGTGCTGTTCGAGCCGCTCACTCCGGACGAGCAGATCGAGATCGTCCGGGTGATGGCCAAGATAGCCAGGCTGGAGCCCGCCGCGGTCGCCGTCTTCACGGACGCGCGGCCGATACTGGACGCCCAGCGGGCGATCGGCTACCTGATCAGGGTCGGCCAGCAGGTACACACCAAGCTCTGGTCGGAGCACGTCGGCGCGGAGCTGACGGCCCCGCAGTACGCCGTGCTGGACGCGCTGGAGCTGGAGCCGGGCGCGGACCAGCGCACGGTCGGCGAGCTGGCCTCGCTGGACAAGGCCACGATGGCCGAGATGGTCAGCCGACTGGTGCGCCGCGGTCTGGTGCAGCGTCGGCGCGACCCCTCGGACGGCCGCCGCAACCTGCTCTCGCTCTCACCGGCGGGCCAGGACCTGCTGCACCGCTCGGCCGCCGGGGTGGCCGAGGTTCAGCGGCTGCTTCTCGCATCGCTGGCGGAGGAGGAGCACGAGGCCGCGCTCACACTCATCGCCAAGGCCGCCAGGCTCTAGGCAAAGCCTCTGCAACTCCAGCCAAAACGATTCGCCAACACACCGAAGATCCGTGGCTTTCCGTGTGGTGAATCACGGCACGCCGAAGCGCCGCCCGTCCCTGGCCGGGGCGGGCGGTTCTTCGACATGACTGGCTGTCAGCCAGTGATCGCCCTAACGGGGGCGCGGCGCCGTGGGTGCCGCCGCCCCCGGGCAGGCGTCAGTTCCAGTCGAACCCCTGCGGGTCCGGACCGATCCGCTTGCCGGTGGCCACGGCGGCGATCGCCGCGAGGTCCTCGGCGTCCAGCTCGAAGCCGGTGACGTCCAGGTTCTCCCGGATGCGGGACGGGGTGACCGACTTCGGGATGGCGATCACGCCGCTCTGCAGGTGCCAGCGCAGTACCACCTGGGCGACCGTGCGGCCGTGCTTCTCGGCGATCTTCACCAGCGCCGGCTCGGCCAGCAGCTCACCGCCCTGGCCCAGCGGGCTCCACGCCTCGGTGGCGATGCCGTGCTGGGCGTGGAAGGCGCGCAGCTCCTCCTGCGGGAAGTACGGGTGCAGCTCGACCTGGTTCAGCACCGGGACGATCGAGGCCTCGTCCAGCACCCGCGTCAGCTGCTCGGTGCCGAAGTTGGAGACGCCGATCGACTTGACCCGGCCGTCCGCCTTCAGCTGCTCCAGGGCCTTCCAGACGTTCAGGTAGCTGCCGTGCATCGGGCGCGGCCAGTGGATCAGGTACAGGTCGATGTAGTCGAGGCCGAGCTTGGCCAGCGAGGCGTCGAACTCGCGCAGCACCGCGTCCCGGCCCTGCTCGCCGGACCAGTCACGGGTGCCCGAGTTCCACAGCTTGGTGGTGATGTAGAGGTCCTCGCGGGCGACGCCGCCCGCCAGGGCCTCGGCGATCGCCGCACCGGTGCCGGCCTCGTTCTCGTAGATCGCCGCGGTGTCGATGGAGCGGTAGCCCGCCTCGATCGCGGTGCGGACGGCGGCGGTGGCCTCGCTGTCCGGGACCTGCCACACGCCGAAGCCGAGCTGCGGGATGGTAGCGCCGTCGTTCAGGGTGACGCTGGGGATGTTGCTCACGGGAAGGGGTGCCCTCCTGGTCGTCCGCTGGTTCCAGTGGGGGCAACTGGTGCCCCGACACGATTGTTCCCGCCGTCCGGGCGAATCTTTGGCGAAGCTTTACGACGGCGTGGCGCACTTCTCGGGCCGTCGGCGGGGGCCCGCGGCCGTCCGGGGTGGGGCACCGGGGCCGAGGCGGCGAAAAACCTGTTGCGTGGATCACATCGGGCTTGGCAGGCTCGCTGGCATGACCTCCTGAGACCCGGGCCCTTCGTGCCCAACCCTCGTCCGTCCGGCCCCTCCCTCCGGACGTGTGGACGTTGCCGCGCCGCTGTGCCGCGCGTCCTTCGCCCATCCCGTCGTGTCCGTGCCCGTGGGCCCTCACGGCCCTCCGTACGTGCTCGCACCCTCGTACCTCCGCACCTTCCGTATCGGAGTGTCATGCCGCTCACCCCCCTGCCGTTGGCCGACCCCGGCAGTCCCGACCTGTCCTCACCCCTGGCCTTCCTGCGCTGGCTGCAACGCGCCCAGCGGCGCGGGCAGGTGCGAGCCACCTGCTGGGCGCTGGTGGAGATGGGCGCCCAGGCCGCGCTGCCGATACCGCTCGGCCACGGCGTGCAGGCCGCCGTCGACGGCGACGCCGCCGGGATCTGGCAGGCCGGTGCGCTCGCGCTGCTGCTGGCCGCGACCGCCTCGCTCGGCACCGTGCTGCTGCACCGGCAGGCGGTCTGGAACTGGATCCACGCCGCCTGCCACGTACGGCAGTTGGTCGCCGGGCAGGCCTCCCACCTGGGAGCCGGGCTGTCCCGGCGGATCGCCACCGGCGAGGTGGTCGCGGTCGGCAGCGGGGACGTCGAGCGGATCGGCTGGTACGTCGAGCTGGTCGCCCGGGTCCGGGCCGCGATGATCGTCTGGCTGGCCGTCAGCTCGGTGGTGCTGGTGGTCGAACCGGTGCTCGGGATCGGGGTGCTGCTCGGCGTTCCGGTGCTGGCCGCCTCGGTCTGGCCGCTGATCGGGCCGTTCGAGCGGCGCTACGAGAAGCAGCGCGTGCTCGGCGGCAAGGCCACCGAGCTGGCCGCCGACACGGTGGCCGGGCTGCGGGTGCTGCGTGGCATCGGCGGCGAGGAGCTGTTCCTGGAGCGGTACCGGGCGGCCTCCCAGAAGGTCCGGGCGGCCGCGGTGCGCTCGGCCCGGGTCTGGTCGCTGATGCAGGCCCAACAGGTCCTGCTGCCAGGACTGTTCGTGGTCGGGGTGACCTGGTACGGCGCCAGGTTGGCGGCCTCCGGTGAGCTCGCCGTCGGCACCCTGATCGCGGTGTACGGCGCGACCGCCTTCCTGGCCGCGCCGCTGCGGATCCTCGGTGAGGCGGCGCACGCCTGGAGCGTCGCCCGGGTCTCCGCCGGGCGGGCCGTGCGGGTGCTCTCGCTCAGCCGGACCAGTGGAGCGGCCGAGGCCGCGCTGGCCAGGCCCGGCAAGTCCGACCTGCACGACCCGGCGACCGGGTTGACCGCCCGGGCCGGCGAGCTGACCGCGGTGGTCTGCGGGGACCCGGACTTCGCCGGGGCGCTCGCCGAGCGGCTCGGCGGGCACGTCCCGCTGGCCGAGGGCGAGGAGCCGCTTCCCTACGTCCGGCTCGGCGGCACCGAGCTGGACGCGGTGCCGCTGGCCGAGGCCCGGGCGGCGGTGCTGGTCCACGACAAGGAGCCGGTGCTGCTCTCCGGCACCCTGGCCGAGCTGTTGGACATCCCGTCCTCGGGCCGGGTCCCAGCGGCCGAGGCGCTGGCCGCGGCCCGCTGCGAGGACGTGCTGGAGGCGCTGGCGGACGGCTCGCCGGACTGCGGGGGCGACGCGATGCTCGCCCGCGTCACCGAGCGCGGGCGCTCGCTCTCCGGCGGCCAGCGCCAGCGGCTGGCCCTGGCCCGCGCGCTGCTGGCGGACCCACCGGTCCTGGTGCTGGACGAGCCGACCAGCGCGGTGGACGCCCACACCGAGTCCCGGATCGCCACCGGGCTGCGGGGCGCCCGGGCGGGGCGCACCACCGTGGTGTTCGCGACCAGCCCGCTGCTGCTCGACCAGGCGGACCGGGTGGTGCTGTTGCAAGGCGGCAGGGCGGTCGCGGCCGGGCGGCACTGCGAGCTGATGCGCACCGAGCCGGCGTACCGGGCCGTGGTCACCCGGGACGAGGAGAGCGCCCCGGTCCCGCCCCGAGCCGAAGGGCGCGCCGGTGCCGGGAGTGAGGAGCGACAAGCGACCGACGAAGGAAGGAGCGCCGGAGCGAAGAGCGTCGGCACCGGACCGGAAGCGCCCGGAGACGAGCGGGCGGGTCACGGAGTCGATGTGACCGCCCACGTCAACTGTCCGGTGCCGCACGTGAGGAGTACGTCATGAAGCCCCCCGTCCATCAGGAGCAGGGGCCGGCCACCACCCTGCCGGTCGGCTCCCCGGCCGCCGTGCGCGGGTACCTGCGGTTGCTCGCGGAGCGGCACCGGGGCGGGTTCGCCGGGGTGGTGGCGCTGCACTCGGTGGCCACCCTGGCCGGACTGGTCGGGCCCTGGGTGCTCGGCAGCCTGGTCGAGTCGCTGGCCACCGGCACGGCCGGGGCCACCATCGCGGTGGCGGTCGGCTGGTACCTGCTGGCGCTGGTGGTGCAGTCCGCGTTCACCGGCTGGTCGCGGATGCGCGGCGCCGTCCTGGGCGAACGCGTCCTGGCCGACCTGCGGGAGGACTTCCTGGTCCGTTCGGTCGCGCTGCCCACCGGCGTGCTGGAGCGGGCCGGCACCGGGGACCTGGTCTCCCGGGGCACCACCGACATCGACAGGCTGGACAAGTCGGTGCGCGAGGCGGCGCCCGAACTCGCCGTCGCCGTCGTGTCGTTGCTGCTGGTGCTCGGCGCCCTGCTGGCCACCTCGCCGTTGCTCGCGCTGACCTCGCTGGTCGGACTGCCGCTGCTGCTGGTCAGCTCCCGCTGGTACTTCCGGCGTGCGCCGCAGTCCTACCGCAACGAGTCGGCCGGATACGCCGCGGTGAGCAACGTGCTGGCCGAGACGGTGGACGCCGGGCGGACGGTCGAGGCGCTGCGGCTGGGCGAGCAGCGGGTCCGGCTGACCGACCGAAAGCTGCGCGAGTGGCTGGCCTGGGAGCGGTACACCCTGTGGCTGCGCTCGGTCTGGTTCCCGACCATCGACGCGGTCTACACCTCGGCAGTGCTGGCCACCCTGGTGGTCGGCGGGCTGTTCACCCTCAAGGGCTGGCTCACCGTCGGTCAGTTGACGACCGGCGTGCTGTACGCGCAGATGCTCACCGGCCCGGTGGACCTGATCCTGCGCTGGTACGACGAGCTGCAGATTGGTCAGGCCTCGCTGGCCCGGCTGGTCGGCGTGCACGAGGTGCCGGAGCACGAGGGGGACGAGTCCGTCCAGCCGGACGGCCGGCGGGTCGAGGCCCGGGACGTCCGCTTCGGCTATCGCGAGGGCGCCGACGTCCTGCACGGGATCAGCCTGGACGTCGCCCCGGGCAGCCGGGTCGCGCTGGTCGGTCCGTCCGGGGCGGGCAAGTCCACCCTCGGGCGGCTGCTGGCCGGGATCTACGCGCCCGGCCGGGGCAGTGTCACCCTGGGCGGGGCGGCGCTGTCCCGGATGCCGGCCGAGCGGGTGCGCGCCCAGGTCGCTCTGGTCAACCAGGAGCACCACGTGTTCGTCGGCACCCTGCGGGACAACCTGCGGCTGGCCGCGCCCCAGGCGGACGACACCGAACTGCGGGCCGCGCTGGACGCGGTGGACGCCGGGGCCTGGGTGGACGTCCTGTCGGAGGGGCTGGACACCGAGGTCGGCTCCGGAGGCACCTCGCTGACCCCGCCGCAGGCCCAGCAACTGGCCCTGGCTCGGCTGGTGTTGGCCGATCCGCACACCCTGGTGCTGGATGAGGCCACCTCGCTGCTGGACCCGCGGGCCGCCAGGCACCTGGAGCGTTCGCTCTCCCGGGTACTGGAGGGGCGGACGGTCATCGCCATCGCCCACCGGCTGCACACCGCGCACGACGCGGACGTGATCGCGGTGGTCGAGGGTGGTCGGATCAGCGAGTACGGCAGCCACCCGGAACTGGTCGCCGCCGGCGGCCCGTACGCGGCGCTCTGGCGCTCCTGGAGGGACGAGCGATAGCGGTCGGAGGAGTCGACGCCCCAGGAGATCGGTAAACCCGCACGGGGTCGGGTTGCCCCGTGCGGGTTACTCCCGGACCCGTAAGGGCGCGTAACCGGGCAAATCGCCGTCCAGGCCAGCAGACTGCTCCGGTGACCAAGATTTCAGACGGCTCGTCCCGCTCCCAGCGCAGCGAGATCGGCGGGATCCCCACGCGGTACATCGGGATCGGCGTCATCGTGATCCTCGCGGTGTGGTTCCTGTTCGCCAACCTCGAGAAGGTCGAGATCCAGTTCTGGGTGTTCACCGTCACCGCGCCGCTGTGGATCGCACTGCTGGCCACGTTGGTCGCCGGCGCTGTGCTGGGCTGGTTGATGAAGGGGCGGCGCGGCCGGTGACCACCGCCCCCGGGCCGCCCCCGACCGGCGCCTCGGCCTTCACCCCGTTGATCGAGATGCGCGAGGTCAACAAGCACTTCGGGGGCCTGCACGTGCTGCAGGACATCGAGCTGACGGTCGGCCGCGGCGAGGTCGTCGTGGTGATCGGCCCGTCCGGTTCCGGCAAGTCCACGCTCTGCCGGGCGATCAACCGGCTGGAGCCGATCGAGGGCGGCACCATCCTGATCGACGGCCAGCCGCTGCCCGAGGAGGGCAAGGGCCTGGCCAAGCTCCGTGCCGAGGTCGGCATGGTGTTCCAGTCCTTCAACCTGTTCGCGCACAAGACCGTGCTGCAGAACGTCTCGCTCGCCCAGATCAAGGTTCGCGGCCGCCCCAAGGCCGAGGCGGACGTCAAGTCCCGCGCATTGCTGGAGCGGGTCGGCCTCGCGGCGCACGCCGACAAGTACCCGGCCCAGCTGTCCGGCGGCCAGCAGCAGCGCGTGGCGATCGCCCGCGCGCTGGCGATGGACCCCAAGGCACTGCTGTTCGACGAGCCGACCTCGGCGCTCGACCCCGAGATGATCAACGAGGTACTGGACGTCATGCGCCAACTCGCCAGCGAGGGCATGACGATGGTGGTGGTCACCCACGAGATGGGCTTCGCCCGGGCCTCCGCGAACCGGGTGGTGTTCATGGCCGACGGCCGGATCGTGGAGGACCGTACCCCGGAGGAGTTCTTCAGCGCCCCCGAGAGCGAGCGCGCCCGGGACTTCCTGTCCAAGATCCTGAAGCACTGAGGCGGCGCCGTGACCCGTAAGAGGACGCCCGCCGCGCGGGCGCGCCACCGCGTGCTCGCCGCCGTCCTGCTGCTCACCGCGTTGGCCGCCGGCTGTGGCAAACCCGGCACCCCGCCGCCCAAGGGCCCGCAGCCCAGCGCGCTGCCCAGCTACCAGGTACAGGACGCCTCCTCGATCACCGGCTCGCCGACCCTGGACGCCGCCCGCCGCCGGGGCTACCTGGTGGTCGGCGCCAAGGAGGACCAGCCGTACCTGGGCCAGAAGAACCCGGCCACCGGCGTGTACTCCGGCTTCGACATCGAGATCGCCAAGATGCTCGGAGCCTCCCTCGGCTTCGGACCGGACAAGATCCAGTTCAAGACCATCGCCTCGGCCAACCGCGAGACCGCGCTGCAGAACGGCCAGGTGGACTACTACGTCGGCACGTACACCATCAACGACAACCGGAAGAAGCTGGTGGGCTTCGCCGGGCCGTACTTCATCGCCGGGCAGTCGCTGCTGGTGCGCAAGAACGACAACAGCATCCACGGGCCGCAGGACCTCGACGGCAAGAAGGTCTGCTCGGCGGCCGGCTCGACCCCGTACCAGCGGATCCAGTCGCAGTACCCCAGGGCGCACCTGATCGGCTACGACACCTACTCGGCCTGCGTGGACAACCTGATCACCGGCCAGGTCGACGCCGTCACCACGGACAACGCGATCCTGCTGGGCTACGCGGCCAAGGTGCCGGACGAGCTCAAGGTGGTCGGCCCGCTGTTCTCGACCGAGCCGTACGGGATCGGGACGCCGAAGAACGACACCGTGCTGCGCATGGCGCTGGACGACGCGCTGGCCCACCACGAGCAGAACGGCGACTGGAAGAAGGCCTTCGACGCGACCCTCGGCCTGTCCGGGGAGCCCGCGCCCACCCCGCCGCCGATCAACCGGTACTGAGAGGGCCGCCCTGTGAGAACGCTGATCGACAACTGGTCGACCTACTGGGAGGGCTTCCTCGGCACGCTCGCGCTGTTCGTGGTCAGCGCCGTGCTGTCGCTGGTGCTGGGTGTGCTGGTCGCGGGCTTCCGGGTCTCGCCGGTGAGGCCGCTGCGGGTGTTCGGGACGGTCTGGGTGACGGTGCTGCGCAACACGCCGCTGACCCTGCTGTTCTTCATCGTGGTGCTGGGCCTGCCCCGGTTCAACATCACCCTGCCCTTCTACACCTTCGCGGTACTGGCGCTCGGCTGCTACACCTCGGCCTTCGTCTGCGAGGCGATGCGCTCGGGCATCAACACCGTGCCGTCCGGGCAGGGTGAGGCAGCCCGCAGCCTGGGCATGAGCTTCGGGCAGACGATGAGCCTGGTGGTGTTGCCGCAGGCGTACCGCTCGGTGGTGGCGCCGATCGGCAGTGTGATGATCGCGCTGGCGAAGAACTCGGCGATCGCGGGTTCCTTCAGCGTCACCGAACTGCTGGGCACCTACCGGACCATCAACGAGCTGGGCTACAGCATCGTCTGGACCTTCGTCTGGATCGCCGTCGGCTACCTGATCATCACCCTGACCATCAGCGCCGTCTTCAACCTGCTGGAGCGACGAGTGGCGGTGTCCCGATGACCGTTGAATCCTCGGCGCTGTACGACATCCCCGGCCCGAGGGCGTTGGCCCGGCACCGGCTGTACGGCGGGATCGCGCTGGTGCTGATCGCGGCGCTGATCGGCTGGGTCGTCTACATGCTGTTCCACACCGGCCAGTTCACGTACGCCAAATGGGAGCCCTTCGAGTACCGCGGCGTGCAGGAGCTGCTGCTGCGGGGGCTGGGCAACACCCTGAAGGCCTTCGGCTGGACGGCGCTGTTCGCGCTGCCCTTCGGCGCGCTGTTCGCGGTCGGACGGCTGTCCGACCACCGCGTGGTGCGCTGGTTCGCCACACTGGTGGTGGAGTTCTTCCGGGCCATGCCGGTGCTGGTGATGATCTTCTTCGTCTTCGTCGCGCTCAAGGCGCAGCCGCTGTGGGCACTGGTCGCCGGGCTGGTGCTCTACAACGGCTCGGTGCTGGCCGAGGTGTTCCGGGCCGGCGTGCTCGCGGTGCCCAAGGGGCAGCGCGAGGCGGCGTACGCGCTGGGCATGCGCAAGACCCAGGTGATGGCGTACGTGCTGGTGCCGCAGGCCAACCGGGCGATGCTGCCGGCCATCATCAGCCAGCTGGTGGTCGCGCTCAAGGACACCTCGCTCGGGTTCCTGATCACCTACGAGGAGTTCCTGCACGCGGGCAAGCTGATCGCCACCAACCTGGACTACGACCTGCCGTTCATCCCGGTGGTGATCGTGATCGCGCCGATCTACATCGGCATGTGTCTGCTGCTGTCCTGGCTCGCCCGCTGGGTCGAGCGGCGCAGCCGGCGCAGCCCGAGCATGCGCGGCGGGGCGCCGGTGGTGAAGGCCGAGGTCGCGATGGGGTTGCCGCCCTCGGTGCAGTGAGCCCGCAGTGGTGGGAGGCTTGGTTCGGGGCTGAACCATAGGTGCGGGTGGGGCCTGGGTCGATACCTCCAAATTCCTCTTATGATTGCGGGGAAGGCGACGACGACCGGGCGGAGGGGCCATGGAGCCGGTGTTCGACTCACGGCACATCAGGACGTTCCACGAGGTGGTCCGGGCCGGTTCGTACTCGGCCGCCGCCCGGGAACTCGGCTACACCCAGCCCGCCATCACCCAGCAGATGAAGGCGCTCGAACGCAGTGTCGGAGTCCCGCTGTTCACCCGCGCCGGGCGCGGTCTGCGGCTCACCGAGGCGGGCGAGGCGCTCTCCCGGCACGCCGAGCTGATCCTCGGCAGCCTCTCCGCCGCCCAGCAGCAGCTCGCCGCGCTCGCCCGGCTGCGCGCCGGGCGGGTGCGGGTCTGCGCCTTCCCCAGTGCCAACGCCACCCTGATACCCGAGGCGATGGCCCGGCTGCTCGCCGAGCACCCCGGCGTCCGGGTCGAACTGCTGGAGGCCGAGCCGCCGGACTCCGTCCAGCGGCTGCTGCGTGGCGAGTGCGACATCGCGCTGGCCTTCCGGTATCCGGGCGGGGCGACCGAGGTGCCGGACGGCCTGGACGAGATCCCGCTGATGGAGGACCTGCTCACCGTGCTGCTGCCGGTCGGGCACCCGCTCGGCCGCCGACACGCCGTACGGCTCGCCGACCTGGACGGCGAGCGCTGGATCGCCGGCTGTCCGCGCTGTCGGGCCAACCTGCTGCACGTCTGCGCGGAGGAGGGCTTCGCGCCGGACATCGTGTTCTCCACCGACGACAACCTCGCGGTGCAGAGCCTGGTCGCCGCCGGGGTCGGGATCGCGCTGATGCCCGCGCTGGTGCTCTCCTTCATGTGCCATCGCAAGGTCACCGGGCGGGCCGTCGAACCGCACCTGCGCCGGCAGGTGAGCGCGTACGTGCTGAGCGAGCACCGGCGGATCCCGGCCACCGG
This sequence comes from Kitasatospora sp. NPDC004669, assembly GCF_040609455.1. Lineage (NCBI taxonomy): Bacteria > Bacillati > Actinomycetota > Actinomycetes > Kitasatosporales > Streptomycetaceae > Kitasatospora > Kitasatospora sp. NPDC004669. The sequence continues at coordinate 9,276 of NZ_JBEXKB010000009.1, read as the reverse complement.
GCTGGTGCTGGACCACCTGCGGCAGGCGGCGGCGAGCCGGGTCGGATGCTGACCTATAAGCACTAGTGGGGGGATCGCTTAAGAAAGCTCCTTGGACGTGATAGGTCGGTAGGTCCGAACCTGCTGACATGACACCCCCAGCCACGGTCGGCACTGACCGGCTCACCGAGCGGATGACCGCGCTGATCAGTGAGATCCGCGCCGTCGTGGACCGCGGGCTCCCCCCGGAGCTCACCGCCTACCTGGTCGGCGAGCGCCTCGCCCCGCACCTGCTCGCCGACCCCGACGGGCCGGACGCGCTGCTCACCCCCGCCCAACGCGAGGGCGACCCGCATTGCTACCGCCAGCACGTCGTGCACGCCGAGGAGGACGGCGGCTTCTCCGTCGTCGCCCTGGTCTGGCTGCCCGGGCAGCAGACCCCGATCCACGACCACGTCTCCTGGTGCGTGGCCGGCGTCCACCAGGGCCAGGAGAGCGAGACCCGCTACCGGCTGGTCTCCGACGGGCGCAGCGCGCGGCTGGTCGAGACCGAGCACGTGGCGGGCCCGGCCGGGACGGTTTCCGCCTTCGCCCCGCCCGGCGACATCCACCTGGTGCGCAACTCCTGTAGCAGCACGGCGATCTCCATCCACGTGTACGGCGCCGACATCTCGCGGCTCGGCACCAGCATCCGGCGGGTCTACCGGCTCCCCGCCGACCAGGAGCGGTGAGCGGCGGCGTGGCACTGACCCTCCGGGAGCGGGCCACCCGCACCCGTTCACTTCCCCCGCTCGGCGGGGACGCCCCCGGCCTGCTGCTCGCCGCGGTCGGCGTGGCAGCCGCCCTGGGCGTCCACGCGGTCGTCCCCGCCGTGCCCAAGCTCACCGCCGCCGTCGTGCTCGGCATGGCGGCGGCCCACCTGCCCGGGCTGCGCACGGTGGTGCGCGGGGTCGCCCGGCCGGGACTGTCCATGGCCGGGAAGCGGCTGATGCGGCTCGGCATCGTGCTGCTCGGGCTCAAGCTCAGCCTGGACGACGTGCTCGGCCTCGGCTGGGCCACCGTCGCCATGGTGCTCGCGGTGGTCGCGGCCACCTTCGCCGGCACGATGTGGCTCGGCCGCAAGCTCGGACTGCCCGGCGACCAGCCGCTGCTGGTCGCCACCGGGTACTCGATCTGCGGAGCCTCGGCGATCGGCGCGGTCAGCCAGGCGGCCGGCAGCGAGGAGGAGGACGTCGCCTCCTCGGTCGCGCTGGTCACCCTCTGTGGGACGCTGGCGATCGCCGTGCTGCCGCTGCTCCAGCACCCGCTGGGGCTCGGCGAGGTGGAGTTCGGGCGCTGGGTCGGTGCCAGCGTGCACGACGTCGGGCAGGTGGTCGCCACCGCGCAGACCGGCGGGGCGGCGGCGCTGCGCGAGGCCGTGCTGGTCAAGCTGATGCGGGTGGTGCTGTTGGCGCCGCTGGTCGCGGGCGTGGCCGTGATGGTGCGGCGCAACGCGCGCGGGGCCGCTGCGGCGGGTGAGGAGAAGAGCGGCAGCCGGCCGCCGATCGTGCCGCTGTTCGTGGCCGGCTTCCTCGCGATGATCGTGCTGCGGACCGTCGGAGTGCTGCCCGAGCGGGCGCTCACCCTGGCCGGCGACGCGCAGGAACTGCTGCTGGCCGCCGCGCTGTTCGGCCTCGGCAGTGCGGTGCACCTGCCGACGATGGTGCGCACGGGCGGGCGGATCGCGCTGCTCGGGCTCGGGTCGTGGGTGGTGGTCGCGGGCGTGTCGTACGCGGGGGTGCTGGTCACGACCTGACGGGCGCGGCCTTGCGGGCTGGGCCTCGTGGGCTCGGCTTCGCGGGCCTCGCTGCTCGCCGGACCCGGCGGCGGGGTGGACTCGGTTATTGTCGGGCGGGTGATCGTCCGCACCGGTACGGTCCTGTTGCCGAGTACGTCGAGGAGGACGCATGACCACCGCACTGCCCGAACGGGACGGCCACGAGGCCGTCGTCACGCTCGACCGGCGGGAGGGGCCGTTCGGCGAGGTGGTGCTGCGGCAGCGCGGGCGGCACTACGAGATCATCGCCAACGGCTGCTTCCTGATGGACACCGCGGACGGCCGCTCCGAGCGGCTGCTGGTCCAGGCTGCGCTGGACGAGCTGGACCGGACGGGCGGTGGGGGTGACGGCGAGGGCAGCGGCTCGAACGGGCCGTCGGTGCTGATCGGCGGGCTGGGGGTCGGATTCTCGCTCGCGTACGCGGTGGCCGAACCGCGCTGGGGGCGGATCGCGATCGTCGAGCGGGAGAACGCGATCATCGACTGGCACCGCAACGGCCCGCTCGGCGCCTTCTCCGGCGGCGCACTGGAGGACGAGCGGGTCGCGGTATTCCACGCCGATCTGCTGGAGTACCTCGCGGCGGCCGGCGGGGAGCGCTACCACGCGCTGTGCCTGGACATCGACAACGGGCCGGACTGGACCGTCACCGACTCCAACAGCGGGCTCTACGGTGCGGACGGGCTCGCGGCGCTGTGGCACCGGCTGGAGCCCGGCGGGGTGTTGGCGGTGTGGAGCGCGCAGCCCTCCCCGGCCTTCGAGGAGGTGCTGCGGGCGGCGGGCTTCTCGGATGTCGCCACCCATGAGATCCCGGTCAGCCGGGGTGTGCCGGATGTGGTGCACCTGGCGCGACGGGCCGACTGAAGCAAACTGGGCGGCCGGGTACGGCCGTTGTCCGCGGGAACTGTCAACTGGCCGGAGGGCCGTGCCGGTTGGGCTCCGCCGGGGCCGGTGCTCGACTGCTAGCGTGTGCGGTTGCGGTGCACTAGTGCGGTGGTCGAGCGGGCGGTGGTGGTTGCGGTGGAGAGCGGGACACCGTCGGAGCGGATCGCGGCCGAGCTGCGGCGGCGGATCGCGGCGGGGGAGTTGAAGCCGGGCTCCCGGGTGCCGTCGACTCGGCGGATCACCCAGGAGTGGGGGGTGGCGATGGCCACCGCGACCAAGGTGCTCAACCGGCTGCGGGAGGAGGGGTTGGTCCGGGCCGTTCCGGGGGTGGGGACGGTGGTGGCGGCTCCTGCGGCTCCGGTGGCGACTCCTGCCGCTCCTGCTGGTCCTGCCGTCGGTTCGGCGGCGGTTCGGGAGGCCGGGCGGGCGGCTGGTGGGCCGGGTGCGTCGGGGGTGCGGCGGCCTCGGGGCGGGGAGCGGGAGCTGAGGCGGGAGCGGATCGTCGCGACGGCGATCCGGGTGGCCGACGAGGAGGGGCTGACGGCGCTGTCGATGCGCCGGGTCGCCACCGAACTGGGGGTCGCGACCATGTCGCTCTACCGTCATGTGCCCGGCAAGGACGAGCTGCTGCGGCTGATGATGGACACCGTCTTCGGTGAGCAGCCGCTGCCCGACCCGCCGGCGCCGGGTTGGCGGGCGGGGCTGGAGGAGGTCGCGCGGCTGCAGTGGCGGATCTACCGGCGGCACCCGTGGTTGGCGTCCACGATGTCCTTCACCCGGCCGGTGCTCGCGCCGGACGCGGCGCTGCACACCGAACGGGCGATGGCCGCGCTGGCCGGGCTGGGGCTGACCGGGGAGGAGATGGCCCAAGCCGCGGTGACGCTGGCGGCCTACACCTGCGGGCTGGCCGTCCACTTCGAGCGGGAGGCGCAGGCCGAGCAGGACAGCGGCATGTCCGCGGACGAGTGGATGGACCGGCTGGATGACGAGGACCACGACCGGCTGATGTCCGATCCGGAGCGCTTCCCGATGTTCGACGCGCTGAACCGGGGGCCGGAGATCGACCTGAGCCTGGACGCGCTGTTCGAGTTCGGGATGGTGCGGATGTTGGACGGGGTGGCGGCGCTGATGGAGGCGCGCGGGGGAGAGGCGGCGGATGGCTGGAGCGGTGGCGGAGGTCGGAACGAGTGACAGCTGACAACTGACGGATTTCAGCGGACAACATCTGGCATCCGTTGGTTGTCAGCTGTCGTCTGTCAAACGTCAGCTGTCAGCCGTCGTTCCCCGTCCGTCAGCCGAACGGCCGGTGCTCCGGCTCCGCGTCGGCATCGTCCTTCGCCTCCGGTTCCCCCGCGGGCTCGTTGGAGAAGCCCATCATGCCGAAGGGGTCGAAGTCCGGCGGCGGGATCAGCACCGGCGTGCCCTTGCCCGGACCCGGCTCCGCCGCGTTCGCCGCCGGGGTGTCCGCTGCGGGCGCCGCCTGGGCCGGGATGATCGGCGGCGCCGAGGGCGGCGGCGGGACGGCCGGGCCCTGGGCGCCGACGGTGGTGCCGAACGGGTCGCTCTTCTGCTCGGAGGCGATCGTCGTGCCGAAGGGGTCGGGAGCCGCAGCACCCCCGACAGGCTGCGCGGCCGGTTCCCCGGCGGGCTCGTTGGAGAAGCCCATCATGCCGAAGGGGTCGAAGTCCGGCGGCGGGATCAGCACCGGCGTGCCCTTCGGCAGCTCGTCGTCCACCGCGACGGCCCCGGCCTCGGCGGTCGGTTCCGCCTCCGGCGCGAAGGGGTTGAAGTCCGCGGGCGGGACGCGCACCGGAGTGCCACGCAGGTGCACCGGCTTCTCCGCCGGCTCCTCCGCCACGGGGGCGGGGGCGGCAGTCGGCGGAGAATCCGGGACGGCGGGCGCCGACACCGGCACCGCCGGGGCAACCGGCGCGGCCGCAGCCGCGACCGCCTCGCCGTCCCAGCCGAACTGGATGCTCTTCAGCAGCTCCGCGAACGCCTCCGTGTACAGCTCCCAGTCCTCCGGCCGCGCCGTGGACAGCTGGGCACACAGCACCGATCCGCGGTCCGGCAGCGGGACGAAGGCCTGGACGACCGAGGTGACCACCCAGCGCCGCTGCCCGTCGGCGGCCAGCGGTCCGGGCACCGGGACGGTCCGCCCCTCGACCAGGACGGCGGCCGGTCCGGCCGGCAGCAGCACCGTCCACACCTCGGCGTGCCGCCGTACGGTGGCCAGCTCGGTGGCGAGCTCGGTGATCGGCAGCGGGTGCCGGGCGAGCGAGACGACCAGGGAGGCGTCCGAGACGCGTCCGTCCGACTCCAGCGCGCACACGCCCGCGTAGCAGACGCCCGCGTCCTGGATCAGGTCGGTCAGGGTCGCGGCGATCACCGCGAAGTCGCGGCGCGGCTCCGGGCCGGTGGCGCTGAACAGCTCCTCGGCCACCTCGGCCAGGTGCCCGGTCAGTTCGGCGGCCGCTGCCGCGGTGGCCCGATCGGCGCCGTCGCCGCCGTCCGCAAGCGCGGGCACCGTACGGGCGGAGACCCCGGCGGGCCCGCCGGGGGAGGTCAGCGGGTGGAAGCCCGGCGGGACGACCAGTCGGACCTCGGTGCCCGCGCCGGTGGCCAGTTCGACCGGCTGCCGGGTCTGCTGCCCGGCCGCGAGCGCGGCCAGCGCCGGGGCGAACGGCGGGCGCAGCTTGGCGTCGGCGAACTCACCGGTGACCGGCAGCTGGAACAGCGCGGCCGAGGTGGTGCCCCGGTCCGCGATGGCTCCGCGCACCGCCCCGCCGCCGTAGCGGTTCTGCAGCGCGGTGGTCACCCGGTCGGCGACCGGGACTCCGGTGCCCGGGCGGGCGGTTCCGACGGTGATCACCGTGCCGAGCCGGTCGAGGGCCTCGTGCACCGGCCCGTTGGGGGCCAGCGGCAGGCCGAACAGCGCCTCGGCGGCAGGGTGCCCGGCCGTCCGCAGGGCGCTCAGCGAGGCCGCCGGGTGGCGCGAGGTGTGCTCGTCGAAGAGGGCGTCGGTGAGTGTGCCGAGCGTCGCGCAGACCTGCTCGGCTGCCGCGAAGGGGTTGGCCTCCGCGCTGAACTGGACGTCCTGGGTCAACTGGTGAGCCCCCCGCTCTGCTCCGTCTGCCGTCGGTGGTTTCGGGTGGGACCGGGCCCGCCCGGGCGGCGTGCCGTCAGATCCCCGCCCATTCCTATCAGAGCCCACCGTCGTCACCGAACCGCAGGATCACCCGATGATCATTCGTGGGAGGTCGCGGCCCAGCCCTCGGTGGCCTGCGCGGACGGTTCGTCCACGGGCGCGGAGGCCGGTTCGTCGGTGGCCGGTGCTTCAGTGGTCGGTGCTCCGGCGGTCAGCGCGGTGACGGCGTCGAGGATGCCGGGGACGGCGAACAGCCCGGCGAGGTCCTGGACCAGGCGCCCGGTCGGCCCGTCGGGGCGCTCGTCGGCGAAGAAGGAGGACAGTTCGGCGGCGAGGGCCGGCTCCCGGGCGGCGGTGAGGGTGAGCGAGGCGACGAACTCCTGCACCAGGTGCAGCTGCAGCTCCTCCAGCGGCACCGAGCGCTCGGCCAGCCACTCCAACGAGGTGATCTCGGCGTTGGCGATCCAGGCCCGGACGGTCAGCCGCAGCCCGGGGCTCGGTGCCGGGATCGCCAGGTGGGCGAGGATCTGGTCGTGTGCGGCCCGGCGCACGTCGTCGATCACCGCCGAGGTGCCCGCGCTGGCCGCCACCGAGCCGCCTCGCAGCAGCGCGGCGAAGCCCGGCCCGTGGCTCTGCACGAAGTCCAGGTAGCGGCCCATCACCCGGTAAAGCCGCTCGGACAGCGGCCCCTCCGCCGGCTCCTCGAAGCGTGCCGAAAGCTCCCGCCCCGCCCGGCGCAGCGAGGCCTCGTACAGCGCCTGCTTGCCGGGGAAGTAGTGGTACACCAGCGGCCGGGAGGCGCCCGCGGCGGCGGCGATGTCGTCGATCGACACCTCCTCCGGCGGGCGCCGACTGAACAGCTCCAGCGCCACGGCGATCAGCTGCTCCCGCCGCTCGTCCACGCTCAGCCGGCGGCGCGGCCGCTCACCCGCCGCCGCACGGCCGGATGCTGCGGCGGCGGTCCGTGCTGTGCGGTCGGCCGTCGGCGACGGCGTACGGGAGGCCATGCGCGTCAGCCTATCCGGCGGCGGCCCGGGGGCCCATGCGGTCTGGGCGGCCGGTTTACCCGGCCCGGAGCTCCAGATAGCGGCGGTAGGCCTCGCGGCCGTCGGTGACGAAGGTGTCGCGGGCGAGGCGCTCGGCCAGTTCCTCGGGGGTGAGCCAGGCGTGCCAGGCGACCTCGGACTCCTGCGGGGAGACCGGGCCGTCCCACTCGGCCTCGTACATGTCGCACCACCAGGAGAGCCTGCCGCCGTCGGGCTCCCGGAAGAGGAACTTGAACAGCGGGCGCGGGGTGATGCCGCGGACGCCGAGCTCCTCCTCGGCCTCGCGGACGGCGGCCTCGGCGTAGGTCTCGCCGGAGCCGACCACGCCGCCGACGAACATGTCGTACGCGCCGGGGGCGAACAGCTTGGTGTCGGTACGGCGGTGGACGAAGATCCGGCCGGCCGGGTCGCGGACCAGGATGAAGACGCAGCGGTGGGTCAGTCCCTGCCGGTACACCTCCCCGCGCAGGGCGGTCCCGATCACTTGGTCGTGCTCGTCGACGATGTCCAGCAGTTCCTCGGCAGGGTTGGTCATGTCCTAGAGGTTAGGGTTTCAGGGCCCGCTTCGAACGCGGGATCGAGGAATCGGACGGCAGCGAATGATCTGAGGGTGGCACGCGGTGGTGGAGATCTGGGGCGAGACGGCCGAGGGGTTCGAGCCCGTACGGGCGGCCTTCGCGCGGAACTTCGTCGAGTACGGCGAGCTCGGCGCCGCCTTCGCGCTTTACGTGCGCGGCCGCAAGGTGGTCGACCTGTGGGGCGGCGACGCCCGGCCCGAGGTCGGCGGGCGGCCCGCGCCGGCGGTGCCGTGGACGGCGGACACCGCCCAGGTGCTGCGCTCGGTCACCAAGGGCCTGACCGCGACCACCGCGCTGCTGCTGGCCGAGCGGGGCCTGCTCGACCTGGACGCGCCGACGGCCTCGTACTGGCCGGAGTTCGCGGCACAGGGCAAGGGCGACGTGCCGGTGCGCTGGCTGCTGTCGCACCAGGTAGGGGTGCCCGCGCTGGACGCGCCGCTGCGCCTGGAGGACGTGCTGACCTGGGAGCGCGCGGCCGCCGCCGTGGCCGCGCAGGCGCCCGCCTGGGAGCCCGGCACCGCGCACGGCTACCACCCGTACACCTTCGGCTGGCTGGTCGGCGAGGTGGTGCGTCGGGTGAGCGGTCGGACGATCGGACAGTACTTCGCCGAGGAGGTCGCCCGGCCGCTCGGGCTGGACCTGTGGATCGGGCTGCCGGCCGGAGCCGCGCCCCGGGTCGGCAAGCTGGTGGACCTGCCCGCCCCGGAGGCGGCCCGGACCGGCCCGAGCGGGCTGCGGCTGCGGCCCAAGCAGTCCGTCCGGGACGCCTACCAGGACCCGACCTCGCTGACCGCCCGCTCCTTCGCCTCGGTGCGCCCCGGAGTGGACCTCAACGACCCGGCGGTGCAGGCCGCCGAGATCCCCGGCGCGGGCGGCATCGGCACCGCCCGTTCACTGGCCCGGTTCTACGCGGCGCTGATCGGCGCGGCCGACCGACCGGACGGCTCCGGCGCGCTGCTGCCACCGCTGCTCGGCCCGGAGGTGCTGGCCCACGCGGTCGGGCCGACGGTGAACGGCCCGGACCGGGTGCTGATCGTCAACTCCACCTTCGGCCTGGGGTTCTGGCGACACGGTCCGACCGCGCCGATGGCCTCCCCGGCGAGCTTCGGCCACCCCGGCCGGGGCGGTTCGCTGGGCTTCGCCGACCCCGACCTCGGGCTGGGCTTCGGGTACGTCACCAACGGCATGCAGCCGGGCGTGACGGGGGACGTGCGCTCGCGCAACCTGATCCGCGCGGTGCGGGGGTGCCTGGGGCTGTCCTGAGGGCGGTCGGCTACGCCTGGCCGGTCTCGAAGCGGCTGATCTTCCCGCCGTCGACGGTGAAGCGCCAGGCGGTGCGCATCTCGCCCCAGGTCTCGTTGGTGAAGTTGGCGACCAGGGCGTGGCCGCCGCTCGCCTCGCTCTGGACGTCCATCCGGCCGTTCGGGCCGAAGATCTCCCGGTCGACCCAGTCCGCCAGACTGCGCTCCGACCCGTCGTCGGACATGGTCGCGTCCGGGGCGAGCAGGGCGAAGAAGGCGTTGCGGTCGCCCGCGTTGACCGCGGTGACGAAGGCGCGGACGGCGGGGTCGGTGAGCTTGGCGGGGGCGATGGTCATCTGCCGGGACTCCCAACGGGGTGAGCGGACTGGGGAGTCCTGTCTACGGCGTTCGCGCGGGGCGCCCGGGCATGTCGGCGGCGCGTCGGCAAAATCGGGGGATTCTTGTGCTTGGATCCCGGAACAGGCGATTTGCCGACCGAGCCCGCCACGGGGAGTGGCGGTGGGGGGGGGGGGCCCCCCGCGGGCGCCCCCCCCACAACCCTGACCGCGGGGGCGGGCAAGAGGG